>JAFKLU010000064.1:2441-20680 GCA_017304105.1 Sphingomonadales bacterium | reverse complement strand
GCGCCGCCGGATGCTGCGGCCCGAAATTGATCGTGAATTTGCGTTCGGCGGTGTCGGTGGTGACGGTCATGCAACGTTTCCGGCTGGAAACAGCGAATAGTGAGTAGCGAATAGCGAATAGAAAACGAAGCTTCTAGCCATCTGCATTTCTGCGCTGAATTGAACGGATCAACGACCGGAGCATTTTGCCGAGTTCATCGCATTGCGTCAGAATCGGCTCAACGTCGCTTGTCGACGCCAAATTCACACGACCCGCCAACACGAGATGGGTCTCTAGTTCTTTCAAAGAGCCCTGCGCGACGCGCAAGAACTGGACGAAAGACCCACTATTCTCGCGACCATGCCCTTCGGCAATATTGGCCGCGATCGATACGGCGGAACGACGAATTTGGCTGGTCATACCGTAGAGCTCGTCCTTGGGAAATCGCGTCGTCGGACGACAATGCCGCGATCAAGGACAAGCTCAAGAAGCTGATCGGCAAGGACATTGCCGCCGCCTACAAGCTGACCAGCAAGTCCGCCCGCTCCGACGCGCTCAATGCCGCGCGCGACAAGGCCAAGGCATATTTTGCCGAGCAGGGCCTTGATGCGCAGGCCGTCATGGCCGGCATCAAGCTCACCAAGAAGCTCGAGGCCGAGATCGTGCGCACCGCCATCCTCAAGGAAGGCAAGCGCATCGACGGACGCACCACCACGCAGATCCGCCCGATCGACGCGATGGTCGGCTTCCTGCCGCGCACGCACGGTTCGGCGCTGTTCACGCGCGGCGAGACGCAGTCCATCTGCACGACCACGCTCGGCACCAAGGACGCCGAGCAGATGATCGACGGGCTGACGGGCCTCTCCTACGAGAGCTTCATGCTGCACTATAACTTCCCGCCCTATTCGGTCGGCGAAGTTGGCCGCTTCGGTGCCCCCGGGCGCCGCGAAGTCGGCCATGGCAAGCTCGCCTGGCGCGCGCTGCACCCGGTGCTGCCGAGCAAGGACGAGTTCCCCTACACGATCCGCGTGCTCAGCGACATCACGGAGTCCAACGGCTCCAGCTCGATGGCGACCGTCTGCGGCGGCTCGCTCTCGATGATGGACGCCGGCGTGCCGCTCAAGCGCCCGGTCTCGGGCATCGCCATGGGCCTCATCCTGGAGGGTGACGAGTTCACGGTACTCAGCGACATCCTGGGCGACGAGGATCACCTCGGCGACATGGACTTCAAGGTCGCCGGTACGTCCGAAGGCATCACCACGATGCAGATGGACATCAAGGTCGCCGGCATCACCAAGGAGATCTTCGAGGCGGCGCTGCGCCAGGCCAAGGAAGGCCGCGCGCACATCCTCGGCGAGATGAACAAGGCGCTGGACAGCACCCGCACCGAGCTCTCCGCCCACGCTCCGCGCATCGAGACGCTGCAGATCGACAAGTCGAAGATCCGCGAAGTCATCGGCACGGGCGGCAAGGTCATCCGCGAGATCGTCGCGGAGACGGGCGCCAAGGTCGACATCGACGACGAGGGCCTGATCAAGATCAGCTCGTCCGACGTGGCTCAGATCGAGGCGGCCAAGGCCTGGATCCTCGGCATCGTCGAGGAAGCGGAAGTCGGCAAGATCTACAACGGCAAGGTCGTCAATCTGGTCGACTTCGGCGCGTTCGTGAACTTCATGGGCGGCAAGGACGGCCTCGTCCACGTCTCCGAGATCCGCAACGAGCGGGTCGAGAAGGTCAGCGACGTGCTGAAGGAAGGCCAGGAGGTCAAGGTCAAGGTCCTCGAGATCGATCCGCGCGGCAAGGTTCGCCTTTCCATGCGCGTGGTCGACCAGGAGACCGGCGAGGAGCTGGAGGACACCCGTCCGGCGCGCGAACCGCGCGGCGAGCGTGGTGACCGGGGCCCGCGCCGCGAAGGCGGCGACCGGGGTGACCGCGGCGGCCGTGGCGACCGTGGTCCGCGTCGCGACCGTGGCGGGGAGCGCGGCGAGCGCGGCCCGCGCCGCGAGCGCAACGACGATGACGGTCCGGCGCCCGAGTTCGCCCCCGCGTTCCTGAAGCGCGACGACGACTGAGGCAATCCGCCTCGGCGACACAGAAAGGGAAGCCCCGCAGCGATGCGGGGCTTTTCTTTTTGCGCGGCTTAGCGGCGCGGGGCGGGGAGAGGGGTTTTCGCGCAGAGGCGTAGAGGGGGGGCGAAGGGTTGCCGCCTCTGGACTTTTGGCAGGCACGCAAGCTCAAGGTTTTGCAGGACGAGAATGCCCGGCTGAAGCGACTGCTGGCGGACGCGATCCTCGACAATGCTGTGCTGAAGGAAGTGACCTCAAAAAACTGGTGAAGCCTGCCGCTCAGCGCAAGGCGGTCGAGCATGTTCGGCAGTTCTTTGCGATCAGCGAGCGTCGGGAATGGTCGCTTACGCGACGAATGCCTCAATGAAACGCTGTTCGCATCGCTCCGCCATGCCCGGTCGGTGCTGAGGAACTGGCGCGACGACTGCAACCATGTGCGACCGCATAGCGCGATAGGCGGGCTGACGCCCGCCGATGCTGCCAGGCGGCTTGTGCAACCCCGCCCGGATGGGCGCCATGACAACCCCGGACTCTACTTATGGGTGGAGGCACGTTGGGGTGCAAGTCAGGGCGCGCAGTGCAAGTTCATCCCAAGTTGACTGCAACCTAAAGCCTTTTGTAGCAGACGGCTTTCAAAATGAGCGTTGAAATAGGTTGAAAACGGCGCCGATTAAGAGGATTGTGTCTGTCATTCATGGTTTCTCGGGGGGGGAGACATGGAAGCAGACAAGCTGATCGCGACGATAGAAAAGTACGTCCGAGAGTTCATTCTTTATGTGCTGTCATTCTTCTGGATTGGAACCGCCGATAGTGAAAGCGATCCGGTCATCGACGTCGTCAACAAGACATTCGTCTTCGCTATTCTGAGCGCTACGGCCGGGGCATATCTTTGGAATCGCTATATTTACGGAAATTACGGCGGTGTCCATGACTTGCCGGGGCTTCTCACCGACACATTGCTGCGGTGGCTGTCCTATGGGATCATGCTCTACGGGCTTATGAGGGCGTGCCGGATAAATTTGCATATCCTCTTCCCTATTCTAGCGGTATTCAAAGTCTTTTCTGTCGCTCATATAATCGCCATTTTCGGATCCTACATGGTCAAGAACTCCCTGTGGATGTTCTCGCCCACCGATGAATATCTCCGATACAGCGCCGCAAATGCAGCTAAGGTTGCTTATGTTCTACAGGCGGCGCTCATGTTCATCTACATGCCACGGGAGATTTTGGGAATAGTTCCGGGTGCTGCCGGGCGCGTTGTGAAGATAGTCATCATACCGGTGTTTTTGCTGATCGCCGGTTATATCGCCCTAGCAAACTATCTCGATCCGCTGGCGGGGATTCAGTCAGCGCGCACTATTGGCGGAGAGGGGCAGCCTTCAGGGAAGGATGGGGGCAGATGACCGATCAGATATGGCTGCGGGTCGCGCTGTCGCTGGTGGCGGTTGCCAGTTCGTCAGTCGCGTCGGCGCAGCCCGCATCAGGAGATCCTCAGGAACCGGTTTTAAAGAAGTGTTCGCCCTTCGAACTGGTATTTTACACGCTGACGTTTCAGAAGAAATGTCTTCCACCGCCGTCTCCACCTCCGTCTCCACCTCCACCTCCACCTCCACCTCCGCCTCCACCGCCTCCACCGCCTCCACCGCCGCCTCCGCCGCCGCCTCCACCTGTGGTGCAATGTGCTCCCGGTCCGTATGTAGTATTTTTCGAGTGGGACAGCGCCGACATCTCGCCCGAAACGACTGCCGTCCTCGACGACGCGTTGTCGGCCTATTTGGTATGTGGGGACGCGTCGATCATGCTGGGAGGTCACACCGACAGGTCGGGTTCGATCCATTATAACATCGGCCTGTCCGAGCGCCGCAATGCGTCGGTTCGGGCCTATTTGAGCGCACGCGGAGTTCCCGACGCCGCAATCACATCCGAGGCTTTTGGCGAAGGGCGACCGCGCGTCGAGACTGCCGATGGGGTTCGCGAGTCCCAGAACCGGCGGGTGGAAATCACCTATGGTCGCTCGGGCGAATAGGCATTGAAATGTAGTCCGATTCATTGGAAATGCCGCCGCCCAGGCGTGACTTGCCCGTCGCTATAGATGCCGGCCTGCGTCGGGGGGCAGCGGATTCAACCCGAATAGGTCCGTCTCGGTCGCAAACAGAAGGTGTAGGCGCTCCGTTAGAGCGGCCGTTCGTTCAGCGGGCGCGGCGGACCGGATTTTCCCTGTCCTACAGCCTCAATTCCGTATCACTGAACCCGTCTCCCATCCACTCAACTCCGGAGGCGGCCATGTCCAGGAAGTTCACCGTGCAGCGCCGCAACGCCTTCCTCAAGGCGCTGTCGCAGACGGGCAATCAGACACTCGCGGCGGAGCGGGCGAAGGTGTCGCGCTCGTGGGTGCAGTTGCATCGCTCGACCGATCCGGCATTCCGCGCCGCCGTGGAGGCGGCGGTCACGGCGGCCAAGGCGGGCCGGACTATCATGACGGCGCGGAGCTGGTGGTGCGCGGATCGCCGGGGCGGCGCACGCAGATTGCGCGGGCGCGGGTCAGGCAATGGTCGCCGCGGGTGGAGGCGCGGTTCCTGCGGGCGCTGGGGCAGACGTGCAACGTGAAGGCGGCCTGTGCGGAAGTGGGAATGACGCCGGCCTCGGCTTATGGGCACCGGGGCCGGTGGCAGGGCTTTGCCGAGCGCTGGGCGGAGGCACTGGAGCATGGTTATGTGCAGATCGAGATGGCACTGTTGCAGGCGGCGGGCAATTTCCTTTCGCCGGACGAGATCGAGCTCCCGGACGGGATCACGGGGATGACCGTCGACAGGGCGATCTATCTGCTACACATGCACAAGCATCAGGTGCGGCTGCTGGGCGGGCGGCCGGGGCGCTACAAGAGCTGCATCGACCATCTGGAGCGGGAGAAGGCGTCCGCGAGCATCCTGCGCAAGATCGAGGCGATCGAGCGGCATCGCAAGCTACAGCAGGCCATCGAGGAGAAGGGGGAGCCGGGGCCGACGGCGTGGGCCGCCTTTCGCGCGGAGGAGCAGGCGAGTGATGCCGGGCGAGACGGGGAGCGGGGGCCTGTCCCGTAGCGGCACTGCGGGGAGGGGCGGCGGCCGCATCCAGCCACAAGTCCGTTTGCCAACGGGTCGTTTCATGCGCAAACAGAGGTACTCGGGGTTAGATTCGGGTGGGGCTATGATAATGATGAGACGTGGAGAGCGGTCGGCCGGTGCGAGGCATCCGGCGACCTGGGGTTTGGGCATGCTGCTGATGGCCGGGGCGGCGATCTGCGGCGGCGGGAGCGGGGCGCTCGCGCAATTGCCGGGAACGGCGGCGCCGGGCGGCAATGGCGTGGGCTCGGCCTTCGAGCTGACCTTCTGGCAGTCGATCGCGACCAGCGAGGACCGCGCGCAATATGAAGCTTATCTGACGCAATATCCGAGCGGCACGTTCAGCGCGCTGGCCCGGGCGAAGATCTCGGCGATCGACCGGGCGCGAGGCGTGGTGGCGCCTGCCGCCCCGGTCGCGCCCGTTGCTCCCCTCGCGCCGCCTGTAGCAGCGCCTCCGGCGGTTGCGCCCGTGGCGGCGCCGGCAGCTGCCGTGGCGGAGCCTGTGCCGGCGATTGCGCCGGCTCCAGCGAGCGCGCCGACCCCGGCGGCGCCGAGCGCCGCGGTGGCGCCTGTGCCCGTCGCCGCGCCGGTTGCGGCAGCGGCTCCTGTTGCGCCGAGCGATCCCTTTGCCAAGCTGGCGGCGGCGCGGGCTGCTGCGGCTGCTGCGGGAGGCTCCACGGTGGCGGCGGCACCTGTGGCGGCGGCACCTGCGGTGGCGCCTTCCGGACCCGTCCGGCCGACGCTGGCGGTGGTGCCGACGATCACGCTCCCTGGCCATTTCTGTTCGGCCGAGGATCGCAACCGCTTCCACGACACGATCTACAAGCCTGCGGTCGAGATCGCGGAACAGAACAACAAGACGACCATCGCCTATCTCAATACGCTGCAGGCCGATTATGACGCGCGGTCGAGCCGACGGGAGATCGAGGCGGCCAATGCGCTGGCGCGGGAGGCGGCGGCCTACAAGCCGGTCGCGCAGGAGGCCTATGAGGTGCGCGATGCATTTGTCGGGCTGTTCTCGAAGCTGATGGCGGTGCCGGTCACGAGTTGCAGATAAGGCGGGCGAGGTGGGGTTGCCGGGCGGACTTGTCCCGTCCTGAGTCAATTCGGGACAAATGGGATGACTGACCTGGCTCACCGTCCGACGTCGCCGCGCTTTTCCCGTTGACTTTGGGACTCGCCCGCCCAAGAAAGGTTTCAGCAACAAAACAAAATTGCTTCAGAAAGCGGAAAAAGCTTCGAAGCTTGCACAGGGGTCGCAACCATGTCGGTCATTTGCGGGACATGACGTCCACGTTAACGGAACCTATCTGCAGCGCGTCGACCGCGGGATAGTGCTCATGCAGCACGATCCCGGCGCGACGGATTTTCGTGTTCCCTCCTTTCCTGGAATAGCCAACGTGACGCTCGGAGCGACTGACACCGCCCGCGTGACGCGGAGCGATGTCGCCTTCGCGCGGCTCGATCCCGCGGACACGAAGCTCGAAGCCAAGGGCCGGCGCCTGCTGGAACTGGTGAAGCAGCGCGACGACTATTTCCGGCGCTCGGTGATGGCGGACAGCGCGATGGGCGTCATGCTCTCGCTGTTCCTGGCCGAGTTGGGCGGGGTGCCTGTCACCGAACATTGCCTGACGCTCACCAACCTTCTCGAAGGCGATGAGGGGAAGAGCGTCATTCATAATCTGATCTACGCGGGACTGGTCGTCGTTACCGAAGAACATACGGAACGGCGCACGGTCGGCCTCACAGCCCTTGGGTCCGCGAGAATGCGGGGCTTCATCAGCGACTACCCAGACATCTGATGAAGTTCCGCGGGCCAGCGCGCCCAGATCGATCGCGTTCGTCCGAGACCCACGCGGACGGGCGCACTCCCGGAGATCGAAGCGCGCTGGCCCATCTTTTCGAGATATTTCAGTTTCTTGCATCTTTCGTCAGGCAGATGGAGTTTCGAGATTCTGAAATGGTTTGTCCGGTGATTACGGGACATGTGCGATGGTGCCGCTGCGACTATCCCGAGAAGCTCATGAGCAAAACGGTCGGGTGAATGCGAGGCGGCGACTTCGCAGACGGATGGCTGTTCTCATGGATGAGGGTTCTTTGACGTGTTGGATAAAGTGCAGCGCGGTGTCTGGCCGGCTTTCGCGGAAGGCGTTCCGCAAATGAGCGGAACGGCAGCCCGGCAATATGGCCCGCTGGAAGCCAAGGCCACGCGCATGCACATGCTCGGACGCCTGCGCGCCAAGCATTTCTTCACGCCCGTCATGGCCGACAGTGCCATGAACGTGATGCTTTCCCTGTTCGTCGGTGAATTGCAGTCCTCTACGGTGAGCGACACGGCCCTGGCCGTGGGCAACATGCTCAGCCCGGCCGAGACGGACGCACTCATCGACACGCTGGTCCAAGCGGGACTGGCCGTCGCGACGGCTCTTGAGCCAGGTCGGCGGGCAGTAGGGCTGACGCCCCTCGGGTCCGCGCGGATGCGGAGCTTTGTCAGCGACTACCCGGACGTCTGATAAACTTCGCAGGTCGACGCAACGCCATGTCTTCGTGACAGCCATTCCCCACGCTGGCTCTCACAGAGCAAGGCGTGGCGGGGCGTCGACCGAACACCCGCAAGAAGCCGGCTGTGCCGTCGCCACTCCTCCCCCAAAAGGGCGGCGGCACAGTTGCTCCTCAAGCGGCAGAGCGCCGGATCGTCCACGCGACCGTCGCGCGCTGCAACCCTGCGCTCCCCGCTGCGTTTTTCCAGCATGTTTCAGCACATCCCAATCGCACTGGCCGTCCAACTCGCCAGCTGGCTCCTCGGGCGTTCCCTTGGGGTTTCCCATGCGGCGTCCTTGTGGCTCGGCTGCTTTGCGGCCTGCAGCGTGTGCATCATGCGCGAGATCACACAGCGCGAGTATCAATGGATCGAGGCGCATGGCGGCGGACGGAGAAGGAACATGCCGCACCTGGCGGGCCTGCGGTTCTGGGAATGGAACGGCCATTCGAAGCGTGAGACGATTGCAGCCTGCGCCGCCGTCATACTGGTTGCGCTCGGGGTTCAGGCGATGGGGTGGGCTTGATCGGCCCCTTCCCCCGCGCACAATGCAGCTGGCGGCCGGAAAGGATCGTTCAGCGCCCGTTCAATCGCATCCACCCCTTTTCGCGGCCATGTGCAAATCCTCGTCCCGCTTGCCGCCCATCCCCGCATCAATCGCTTGGCGGTGCCGACACGCTTCGCTAAGAGGCTGCGCATGAACGCTCCCAAGATGCGCCGCGCTGCACTGCTGACGGCCGGCCTGCTGCCCATGATCCTCGTCGCAGGCTGCGCCTCGAACCGGAACCGTGCCGACACGCAATATGTCGCGCGGGACGTCAGCACGCTTTATTCCGCCGCCAAGCAGCGGCTGGACCGGGGCCAGTTCGAGCAGGCCGCGCTGCTGTTTGACGAGGTGGAGCGCCAGCATCCCTATTCGCCCTGGGCGCGCCGGGCGCAGCTGATGAGCGCGTTCAGCTATTATGCCTCGCGCGATTATACCAAGTCGATCCAGTCGGCCCAGCGCTTCCTCTCGATCCATCCGGGCAATCGCGACGCGCCTTATGCTTATTATCTGATCGCGCTCTGCTATTACGAGCAGATCAGCGACGTGACGCGCGACCAGAAGATCACGCTGCAGGCCTATGACGCGCTCAATGAACTGATCCGCCGTTATCCGGATTCGCGCTATGCCGCTGATGCGCGGCTCAAGATCGATCTCGTCAACGACCATCTCGCCGGCAAGGAGATGGAAGTCGGCCGCTTCTATCAGCGCCGCCGCGAGTGGATCGCTGCCACGCTGCGCTTCCGCAAGGTCATCGATACCTACCAGACCACCAGCCACACGCCCGAGGCGCTGGAGCGGCTGGTCGAATGCTATCTCGCGCTCGGCATTCCCGAGGAAGCCAAGCGCGCGGCCGCGGTGCTGCACAAGAACTATCCTGGCTCGGAATGGTATGAGCGGGCCTATCGGCTGATGCAGCAGTACGCGCCGAACGCCTGAGGGCGGGAGCGCGCGCGACGAGCCCGTTGCCCGTGGGGCGCGGGCGACCCTATACTTTCGCTGAGGGACTCGCGGGGCCGATTTAGGCTTCCGTCCCCATGAGGTCGTGACCGAGCTCCTGCGGAAGCAGGAGTCCAGCGCGGCCAGGTTGCGCCATGATGTCCTGAGTTCCTGCTTCCGCGGGAATATAAGGGTAAGGGAATGCGCGAAGGGGAGGGGATGCATGTCGATCCGATCGCACAACCGCCGGCAGGTCATGACGATGCTGGGCGCGGCAGCCTTTGCCGGGAGCGGCCTCTTCGCCAAAACGCCGGGCGGGCGCCATGATCTGGTGATCAAAGGCGGGCGCGTCATCGATCCGGCACGCGGGGTGGACGCGGTGCTCGACGTGGCGGTGTCCGGCGGGCGGATCGCGGCTCTCGCGCCGGAGATCGCGCCGGAGGGCGCGGCGCTGCTGGACGCGGGGGGCAAGCTCGTCCTGCCCGGCCTCATCGACATCCACACCCATGCGACCGTCGATGCGCGGAGCGCGGCGATGATGCTGGCGGACGGCGTAACCGGCTGGATCGAGACCGGCTGGCAAGGCGCCGAGACGGTCGATCAGGGCATTGCCGCCGTGCGTGCGGCGCCGCAGACGGCAGCCATCCTGCTCAACATCGGTCGCAAGGGCGTGATGACGGGGGCAGGCGAAACGATGGACCTGAGCCTCGCGGACGAGGCGGCGGCACGGGCGGCGATCGCGGCTCACCGGGGCGTGGTGATCGGGGTGAAGGCCCGCCTCTCGCGCGGGATCACGGGCGACCATGATCTGGAGGTGCTGCGCCGCGCGCAGACGGTGGCGCGGGGCGCCGGCTTGCCGCTCATGATCCATGTCGGCGACACGTTCACGCCATTGGGGCAATTGCTGGATCTGCTGAAGCGCGGTGACATCGTCACGCACATGTACGCCCCGCTACCCAATGCGATCATCAATGCCGACGGCCGGGTCATCCCGGAGGCGATCGCGGCGCGCAGGCGCGGCGTGCTGTTCGACTGGGGGCATGGTACGCGGGCGCATGTCGTGTGGGACGTGGTGGAGAAGGCGGTGGCGCAGCGCTTCCTGCCGGACACGGTCTCCACGGACTGGACAATCGCGGGGGCCGGGCAGGGCGTGAACCTGCCGACCGTCATGTCCGCCATGCTGAGCTTCGGTGTGCCGCTGGACCGGGTGATTGCGATGGCGACGCAGAACGCGGCGCGCGCCTTTCCGTTTTTCCGGGGGCGGGGCACGTTGCGGCCCGGTGCTCCGGCCGATCTCGCCGTGCTGGAACTGCGGCGGGGAGTCTATGAGTTCATCGACAATGAAGGCGGCAGGCGGCCGGGCGTACAAAAGCTGTTTGCCAGCGCGACAGTGCTTGGCGGTCGGATCATGGCGCGCGGGGGCGAGGCGGGCGCTTAGGACGGATCGACGTCCAAGTTCCTTGATCGGGAAGGCAGCGCGCTCCCGACAGCGGGACTTCTCGACTGCGTTGCATCTGAAAGGCCGGCTTTTCGACTCAGCGGAAGGGGCGCCGATTGCTCAGCCGGCCGAGCCCGTGACTCCAGTCGATATGTCTCGTCAGTTTCGGACGGCATAGCCGACATCCGGGTTGAGGCGGAGCATCGACAGGAGGGGCAGGCTGATTGAGTTGGCATAGTCTTGCAGGCGGCCGGGCGGCTGGTCGTCGAACTTGTGCGCTCTGCGAGTCTGGACCGAGATCATGCCGAATTCTTCGCCGTCGGCATTGCGCAGGGGGCAGGATTGTGCCCCCAACTTCCGGATCAGGTGCAGAGGCTGTCGGAATGGCTCGTTGGAGCCGGCGCCAGTCGCTTCCATAGCATCGGCGTCGAGCAGGTCGGCGGCGCGATATGTGCCGTGTGTCGGCTCCACGAGAGAAAATTCGGCGATGATTTCTGAAGAGAAGTGTCGCTGAGCGAGCATTTTTGGTCCGCCGAGCTTCGAATCGAATATCTGCAAATCGCCGCAGTCGGCGTCGAACATCCTCATGGCGCCATTGAGGAGATGGCCGGCGAATGCCTGAAGCGCCGGCCTGACCCCGGGACTTTGGTCGATCCCGCCTCCTCTGGGGACGGCGGTCCGGGTCATGTCGCTGAGGAGATGTTCCTTCAGGATCTCAAGACGGATGAGCCGCTCCAGGCTTCGCTTGAACGCGCCTTGCTCTATCTTATGCGTCTCCTGCAATTCATAGAGGCAGGACGCGATGGAAAGACGAACGGAGTCCAGCTCTTGCTTCGCATCAGTCATGGTCCTCTCCCCGCAGAGAGCGACCCGACTATGCGAGTCGTGTTATCCAATATAACCCATATTTATCCCCGGCAGATCCATCCATTCTTTGAGACGGCCATCCTCCGGGTCCGGGGGACGGCGGTTGCCGGAATCGGGAAGGCTGGGCCTCCCGATCGATCGCCGCTATGCTTGCGGCCCGACACAGATGACGCGCATCAGGCGCGCACGGGGAGGATGGCATGAACAAGGAAGCAGGCAAGGAATTCTGGCGCGGGCTGAAGCCGATCGAGAAGGTGTTCCAGCCCGATGCGCTGCCAGAGCTTTATGTCGCCAAGGCCTCCGACATGGAGGACGAGCGCTATTATGTGCCGATCTCCGACACGGTCTTCACCAAGCCGATCTGGATATCGCCCGCGCGCAACCAGTGGTGCGACATATTGATGGCCAAGGGGCCGGGGCTGGTGAACCGGCATTATCATCCCCATGGCGTCTTCGCCTACACCATCTCGGGCAAATGGGGCTATCTGGAGCATGACTGGGTCGCGACGGCGGGCGATTTCGTCTACGAGACGCCCGGCGAGGGGCACACGCTCGTCGCCTATGAGCATGAGGAGCCGATGCGGGTCCACTTCAACGTGACCGGCCCGCTCATCTGGCTGGACGAGCAGGGCGAGTCTGTCGGCTATTTCGACGTCCACAGCTATATCGCCATGTGCAAGGCGCATTATGAGGCCGTGGGGATCGGCGCCGACTATCTGGAGCGGCTGTATCGATAAGGAAGTTGTCTGGACGTCGGGGGTGAGGCCGGGCGGATGGGAGTAACCCTGAGCCGGGAGATGGCCGGCCGCGGCATATGGAGGGGAATGAGGATGATTGATCGCAGACGATGCATGTCGCTTGCCGGCGCGGCGTTCGCGGCTGTGCTGACGAGCGGGACGGCGCTTTCGCAGGCCGTGCCGCCAGCAACGCAGACCGAGCCGATCCCCGTCGCCAGCGCGGCGGAACGCGCGCTGCTCAGGGATGCGATCGACATCCATTCGCATCTCGATCCCGACAGCTTCGGGCCGCACAGCGGGCAGGCCGCGCGCCGGCTCGATGTGATCGACATGGCGGTGCGTGCCAAGGCGGCGGGCATGCGCGGTTTCGTCATCAAGCAGCATTACGACCAGACTGCGCAACTCGCCTATCTCGCGCGCAAGGCTGTGCCGGGCGTGGAGGTGTTCGGCCAGCTCTGCCTCAACCTGACGGTCGGCGGGCTCAATCCGGAGGCGGTCAACCACTTCGCCGAGGTGAAAGGCGGTTTCGCGCGCATTGTCAGCATGCCGACCTGGGATGCCAGCAACAACGCCGTCAAGTCGCGGGACCCAGCCCGCAAGGCGGTCGCCGTCTCCAGCGGCGGCGCGCTCCTGCCCGAGACCAAGGCGGTGATCGCGGCCGTCGCCGCGGCGCGGACGCGCGACAGCGGCGCGAGCCTGGCGCTCGCGACCGGCCATGTCTCGCCCGCCGAAGCGCTGATGATTATCCGGGAAGCGCGCAGCCAGGGCATTAGCCGCATCGTCGTCACCCATGCCATGGGGCATCCGGTCGACATGAGCCTCGACCAGATGAAGGAAGCGGTCGCGCAAGGGGCCTATATCGAGTTTGCGGGCGGCTTCGTGATGAGCAAGGCCTCGCCCCATACGGTCCAGCAGAATGTCGATGCGATCCGGGCGCTGGGGCCGGCGCATGTCATCCTGAGCAGCGATAGCGGCCAGGTCGGGCAGCCCTATCCCGACGACATGATCGCAATGATGGCGGGCAGGCTGCGCGAGTTGGGCCTCACGACCGCCGAACTGCGGCAGATGATGGTCGACAATCCCGCTGCGCTACTTGGACTGGGATCGCGCTAGGACGGATCGACATTCAGCCCATGCGGGCCTGCAAATGGCGCTTTCGCGTGCTTCCGGTGCTCACGTACCTTAAGTACGCTGCGCGCCGGGTCCCGCAAAAACACCATTTTCGTCTCCGCCTGGCCTGAATGTCGATCCGTCCTAGGGCGGCGCCATACACCTGCTTCCCGCCCCTCACACTCTCCATGCCCCTTGCCGACAACGGAAAATCGTTCCGGCGCGGAATTGGTCCACGCAGCCTGACCCGCAAGTCCCGCGTGACAGGCGCAGGCGGGCTGGGCTAGGTCTGCGCTGATCATGCTCACGGGCCTCTCCATCCGCAACATCGTGCTCATCGAGGCGCTCGACCTTGCCTTCGAGCGCGGGCTGACCGTGCTCACGGGGGAGACGGGCGCGGGCAAGTCGATCCTGCTCGATGCGCTGGGGCTGGCGCTCGGCATGCGGGCGGACAGCGGGCTGGTGCGCGCGGGCACGGATCAGGCGAGCGTGACCGCGACTTTCGATGCGCCGGCGGCCGGATCGGCGCTGGCGCGGCTGCTGGATGAGAACGGCGTCGCGCAGGAGCCGGGCGAGCCGCTGCTCATCCGGCGGACGCTGAAGGCGGACGGCGGGAGCCGCGCCTTCCTCAACGATCAGCCCTGCTCGGCGGCACTGCTGAGGGACGTGGGCGCCTGGCTGGTGGAGATCCACGGCCAGCATGATGAGCGCGGCCTGCTCAATCCGCGCGGGCACATGGACCTGCTCGATGCGTTCGGCGGGCTCGATACCGGCGCGGTGCGCGCGGCACATGCGGCCTGGCAGGAGGCGCAGGGCCGGCTGACGGCGGCGCGCGAAGCGCTCGACAGCGCGGCCAGGGAGCGGGACTATCTTGCCCATGCCGTCGCCGAACTGACCGGCTTCGCGCCGGAGCCGGGCGAGGAGGAGGCGCTCGCGGGCGAACGCGCGGCGATGCAGAAGGGCGCGCGGCTGACCGAGGACATGGCGGCGCTCGATGCGCTGCTCGGCGGATCGGAAGGGGCGCTCTCCAAGCTGCGCCAGGCGGCGCGGCGGCTGGACCGGATCGGCAGCGAGCATGAGCTGCTCGCGGGCGCGCTGGCGGCTTTTGACCGGGCGGTGATCGAGGCGGCAGAGGCGGAAGAGCTGCTGGAGCGCGCAGGCGAGGCGCTGTCGGTGGACCCGGCGCGGCTCGACGCGATCGAGACGCGGCTGTTCGATCTGCGCGCGCTGGCCCGCAAGCATCAGGTGGCGGCGGACGACCTCGCCGAATTGACCGAACAGATGAGCGCGCAGCTCGCGCGGATCGATGCGGGCGAGGCGGGTCTGGCCGAGCTTGAGAGCGAGGTGGCGGCGGCGCGGGCGGACTATGAGGCGCAGGCGCAGGCGCTGAGTGCCGGGAGGCAGGCGGCAGCAGTGCGGCTGGACGCGGCGATGAAGGACGAGCTGGCGCCGCTCAAGCTCGATGCGGCGCGCTTCCGCACCGATGTCGAGCTGCTGCCCGAGGGGCAATGGCGCGCGGCTGGGCGGGACCGGGTCGAGTTCATGATCTCCACCAATCCGGGCGCGCCCTTCGCGCCGCTCACCAAGATCGCCTCGGGCGGCGAGCTGTCGCGCTTCATCCTGGCGCTGAAGGTGGCGCTGGCGGCGCAGGGCGGGGCGGGCACGATGATCTTCGACGAGATCGACCGGGGCGTGGGCGGCGCGGTGGCCGGCGCGATCGGCGAGCGGCTGGCGCGGCTGGCCGGGGAGGCGCAGGTCATCGTGGTGACGCACTCGCCGCAGGTCGCCGCGCGCGGGGCGGCGCATCTGCTCATCGCCAAATCGTCCGAGGGGACGATCACCCGCACCGGCGTGCATCCGCTCGATGAGCGCGAACGGCGCGAGGAAATCGCCCGCATGCTCTCCGGCGCCGCGATCACCGACGAGGCGCGGGCGCAGGCGGATCGGCTGCTGGAGGGGGTGTGAGCGTGCGGGAGGGCATGCGGCACCATACCCGGCCTTTCCTCTGAAGAGGAGGGGAGCAGATAGAGCAACGCCTTTTCTTGTCTCCCCTCCTCTTCAGAGGAGGGGTTGGGGGTGGTGCCTTGTGACGACGGATCGACGAACAATGCTTTCCCGTGCGGCGGGCATGCGCAAGGCGCCGACGGAAGCGGAGCGGCGCTTGTGGTGGCGGATCAGGAATTCGCAGATCGAAGGCCACAAATTCCGGCGGCAAGCCACGGTCGGCAGCAGGATCGTCGACTTCTTCTGTCCAGCAAAAGGCTTGATCGTCGAATTGGACGGTGACACGCATGACGCGCAGCGGGACGCGGCCCGTGATGCCGCGATGCGGGCAAAGCTCGGCTTCACGACCCTGCGCTTTTCGAACCGTGAGGTGATGGAAAATCTCGACGGCGTGCTAGAGACGAGGCTCTCGACGCTCGATGCCCTCCCTGACCGATGGGCGGGAAGCACCACCCCCAGCCCCTCCTCTGAAGAGGCGGGGAGTCAATCGTGATCCATATGCTGCCATGACCGACCTCCTGAACCTCTCCGAAGCCGATGCCGCCAATCGCCTGATGCGGCTCGCGCGGGAAATTGCGCGGCATAATGCGCTCTACCATGCCGAGGACCAGCCCGAGATCACGGACGCGGCGTTTGATGCGCTGGTGCGTGAGAACAACGCGCTGGAGGCGGCGTTCCCGCATCTGATCAGGGCGGATAGCCCCAACAAGGTGGTGGGCGCGTCGGTCGCCGCATCGGCGCTCGCCAAGGTGCGGCACGAGAAGCGGATGATGAGCCTCGACAATGCCTTCGCGGCGGAGGATGTCGAGGAGTTCGTGGCGCGGGTGCGGCGCTATCTGAACCTGGCCGAGGGCGAGGCCGTCGCCATGACGGCGGAGGACAAGATCGACGGGCTGTCGCTCTCCATCCGTTACGAGGACCGCAAGCTGGTACGCGCCGCGACGCGCGGGGACGGCGAGATCGGCGAGGACGTCACACCCAATGTCAGTCATATAGCCGACATTCCTCAGAGCCTGCCGCAGGATGCGCCGGACATCTTCGAGGTGCGAGGCGAGGTCTATATGGAGAAGGCCGCCTTCCTCGCCCTCAATGCGCGGCTGATGAATGAGGCGCAGGCAGCGGCGGAAGCGCGCGGCGAGGCGTTCGATCCCGACAATGTGCGCCAGTTCGCCAATCCGCGCAACGCGGCGGCGGGTTCGCTGCGTCAGAAGGACGCGAGCGTGACCGCGAGCCGGCCCTTGCGCTTCCTGGCGCATGGCTGGGGCGTCGCCTCAAGCCTGCCGGCCGACACGCAATATGGCGTGATGAGGGCGATCGAGCGCTGGGGTGTGCCGGTCTCGCCGCGGCTGGTGCATGCGAGCGACAGCGCCGGGCTGCTGGCGCATTACAAGGCGATCGAGACGACGCGGGCGGACTTGCCCTATGATATCGACGGGGTGGTCTACAAGGTCGACCGGCTCGACTGGCAGGAGCGGCTTGGCTTCGTCGCCAAGGCGCCGCGCTGGGCGATCGCGCATAAGTTCCCGGCCGAGCAGGCGGAGACGACGCTGCTGGGCATCGACATTCAGGTCGGGCGCACCGGCAAGCTGACGCCGGTGGGGCGCCTCAAGCCGGTGACGGTGGGCGGCGTGGTCGTCCAGAATGTCACGCTGCACAATCGCGACGAGATCGGGCGGCTGGGCGTGCGGCCGGGCGACCGGGTGATCGTCCAGCGTGCGGGCGATGTGATCCCGCAGCTGGTCGACAATCTGACGCGGGACGAGGAGCGGCCGGCCTATGTCTTTCCGGATCATTGCCCGGAATGCCACAGCGAAGCCGTGGCCGAGGAAGGCGAAGTGGACGTGCGCTGCACGGCGGGGCTCATCTGCCCTGCGCAGCGGATCGAGCGGCTCAATCACTTCGTGAGCCGCGCGGCGATGGACATTGATGGCCTGGGCGACAAGACCATCCGCGAGTTCTTCGAACTGGGCTGGCTGGAGCATGGTCCGGCGGACATCTTCCGGCTGAAGCAGCACAAGGACGAGCTGCTGGGGCGCGAAGGCTGGAAGGAAAAGTCGGTCGATAACCTCTTGAATGCCATCGAGAGTCGCCGGCAGCCGGATGCGGCGCGCCTGCTCTTTGGCCTCGGCATAAGGCATGTGGGCGCGGTGACGGCGCGCGACCTGCTGAAGAAGCTGGCGCGCATCGAGGACGTGGCAGAACTCGCCGACGAGCTCATCGCCCTGCGCGCCGGTATGGAACGGGGCGCGGAGGAGGACGAGGACCGGTTCCGCAAGCGGATCGACGCCGCGCTGGCCGCGCATATCGCGATCGAGAATATCGGCAGCGCCGTGGGACATGCGCTCGCGGACTTCTTCCATGAGGATCACAACCGGGCGATCTGGGACGATCTGCTGAGCGAGGTCTCGCCGCCGCCCTACGTCGTGGAGGTGAAGGCGAGCGCGGTCTCGGGCAAGACCATCGTCTTCACCGGCAAGCTGGAGACGATGAGCCGCGACGAGGCGAAAGCGCAGGCCGAGGCGCTGGGCGCGCGGGCGGCGGGCTCCGTGAGCGCGGCAACGGATCTGGTGGTCGCCGGGCCGGGCGCGGGCTCCAAGCTCAAGAAGGCGGCCGAACTCGGCATCGAGGTGATCGACGAGGCTGCCTGGGCGGAGATCGTGAAGGGCGCGGGGTAGGGGCGTTGCCGCGCTGGTAGCGGCCCCCTACATCTCTCCCATGGAGAGACTGCACATCCACGATGCGCCGCCCGAGGGCGCGGCCGCGGACTGGACGATCGCGCAGGACTGGGCGCATTATACCCCCGAGGAACATGCGACCTGGGACCGGCTGTTCGCGCGGCAGGCGCGTCAGTTGCAGGGGCGTGCCTGCGCGGCCTATCTGCGCAATCTCGATGCGCTCCATCTTTCCCGGCCGG
>JAFKLU010000064.1:0-2307 GCA_017304105.1 Sphingomonadales bacterium | reverse complement strand
AACATTCCGGGCGGTTGCAGGCGCGGACCGGCTGGCGGGTGGTCGCGGTGCCGGGGCTGGTGCCGGACGCGGTGTTCTTCGATCATCTCGCCAATCGCCGGTTCGTGGCGGGCAATTTCATCCGCCGGCCCGACCAGCTCGACTATTTGCAGGAGCCGGACGTCTTCCACGACGTGTTCGGCCATGTGCCCCTGCTCGCCGATCCGGTCTATGCCGATTACATGCAGGCCTATGGTGAAGGCGGGCTGCGCAGCCTGCGCTTCGGGGCGCTGCACAAGCTGGCGCGGCTCTATTGGTACACGGTCGAGTTCGGGCTGATCGAGGAGGCGGGCGAGCTGCGGCTGTTCGGCGCGGGCATCGTCTCCAGCCATGGCGAGAGCCGGTTCGCGCTGGACGATCCGAGCCCCAACCGCATCGCCTTCGATCTTCTGCGCGTGATGCGCACCAACTATCGGATCGACGACTATCAGCAGAGCTATTTCGTGATCCCCTCCTTCGAGGCGCTGCTGAAGGCGACGGTGGAGACGGACTTCGCGCCCGTCTATGCCGCGCTGGAGGGGCTGGAGGACGTGGCGGCGGACGCGGTGCTGCCGCAGGACCGGCTGTTCACGCGGGGGACGCAGGCTTATGCGAGAGATCGCCGATGACGGCGGCGAGAGGGCAAGGGAGCGGGGGCATCATGGACTTGAGGGACTTCGCGGCGCGCTGGTGCGAGGCCTGGAACGCGCGCGACCTTGACCGGGTGCTCGCGCATTTTGCCGACGAGGTGGTCTTCACCTCGCCGGTCGCCGCGCGGATCGTCCCCGGATCTGAAGGGCGGATCACCGGCAAGGCGGCGCTGCGGGCCTATTGGGCGGAGGGGCTGCGGCGCATACCGGACCTCCACTTCACCGTTGAGCATGTGTTCGGCGGCATTGACATGGCGGTCATCCAGTATCGCAATCAGGCGGGCGTGCGGGTGAGCGAGGTGCTGGCATTTGAGGACGGGCTCGTCGTGCGTGGTCACGGCACCTATGAGGCGGGCGCCGACAATCCCGCCGGCGTGCGAGCATGAGGCGCGCGCGATGATCTGCGCGCCGGCACAACACCCCTTCGACAAAGCCTAACGCCCTGTCTAAGGACCGAATCAAATAAGATAGGGAGGATGCCAGCATGGCCTCACCGTCAGCCATGACGTTCAGCGAAGCCGTTTCGCGCGCGCCGATGCGCCTGTTCCAATGGGCGACCGTCGCGGTCTGCATGCTCGTACTCGTCAGTGATGGCATTGACATGCAGCTTCTGGGCATTGTCGCGCCGCTCGTCATCGCGGATTTCGGCGTCGATCGCGGGACCTTCGGCATCGCGATGAGCGCGGCGCTGGTCGGCTTTGGCCTGGGCGCCTGGGGCGGGGGATGGCTCGGCGACGTGGCGGGGCGGCGTTATGCGCTGGTCGCCGCTGCGCTGGTCTTCGCGCTCGCCACGGTCGGCGCCAGCCAGGCGCATGACGTGTGGAGCATGGCGCTGTGGCGGGCGGTCGGCGGCCTCGGCTTTGGCGCCGCTTATTCCAACGCGCTCACCATGGCGAGCGAGTGGCTGCCCGAGCGGCTGCGCCCGGTCGCGATCAGCACGCTCTCGGTGGGCACGCCGCTCGGCGGAACGGTGGTCGGCTGGCTCGGCCCGAAGCTGGCCGCGGCCTATGGCTGGCATGGGGCCTTTGTCGTCTTCGGCCTCGCGACGCTGCTGCTGGTCGTCATCGTGCTGGTGGTGCTGCGCGACAGCCCGTCCTTCCTGCTATCGCGCGGCAAGGCGGATCAGGCCGCCCGCGCGGCGCGCCGCGTGCTGCGGGAAGATGTGCCCCTGCTGCCTGAGCGCCACCATACGGATGCGGCGGACGGCCCTTCGATCGGCGTGCTTCACCGCAGCAATTTGCGGCTCAATCTCGGCGTGGGCCTAGCCTTCGCGGCGGCCGCGCTGGTCGCTTATGGCATCCTCAACTGGTCGACGACCTTCCTCACGGCGGCAGGCTTCACGCTGGATCAGGCGGGCGCTGTCGTATCGATCGCAGGCGTCACTTCGATGATCGGCTCGATTGCGGCGGGGGAACTGACCAGGCGGTTCGGGTCGCGGCGCGTGATGGCGTTGCTGAGCGGGACGCTGCTCATCCTGCTGGTCCTGTCCGGCTTCGTCGTCGAGACGCTGCCGGTCACGCCAAGCTCCGGCGAGCGCATGCTGGTCACGGTGCTGATCGGCGGGGCGGGCGCCGTGTTCAGCGCGGGCATCGCGACCATGTATGTCATCATGGCGCTTGGCTATCCGCTCTCATGCCGC
>JAFKLU010000342.1 GCA_017304105.1 Sphingomonadales bacterium | reverse complement strand
TGATTGGCGCGATCGATCAGTTGCCGCAGCGTCGAGACGCCATCGCCCGACACGCCGGCCGGCTCGCGCGAAGTCGCCCAGGCGACCTCGCCATGGACCACGCCGAGCCGGAAGTCCTGCCCCGCTATATGCGACTCGACCACGATCTGCGGGCTGTGCCGCTGCGCTACCTCATAAGCGCGCTTCAGGCCGGCCTGGTCCTCGATGCCGGCGGTCACGCCGACGCCACCGTCGAGATTGGCCGGCTTGACCGCGACCGGGAAGCCCAGCGTCGCAGCGGCGGCAAGCGCGGCCTCGATCGTGGGCGCATCCATCTGCCGGGGAACCGGCACGCCGCGGGCCGCGAGGAAACGGTTGGCCTCGCGCTTGTCCCGCGCGATGCGCGTCGCGATGGCAGGCGTCGCGTCGGTGACCGTGCTGTCGATCCAGCGCGCGCGCGATCCCCAGCCGAGCTGGACCGTGCGGCCGGACACCGGGCGGGTCGGCACCTCCAGCCGGTGCGCGGCATCGAGCAGCAGCCGCATGTTCTTGCCGCCCGGCGCGAATTTCGCGAGCCCCGCGATCACCTTGGCGATCGCGGCGGCCAGCGGCTCGAACGACTTGCCGACCAGCCAGAGATTAAGAATGCGCGCAATCTCGGGCGCCGCGCGCGCGAGCAGGGCCGGGTGCGGCGAGGGACACATGAGCCGGACGGTCCAGGGGCCCTTGCCTCGCTCCGCCGCCGACATGTTCGTGATGAGCGGCCGGGCATGAGCGGTCAGCCCGGCGCTCTCCTGCACCGAGACGAGCAGGTGGCAGAACTGCTCGATCGCGTGGCGCACCCGGTCTGCCGCAGACGTCTGCCCGATAGAAGGCGAGAAGCGCACGCCCAGCCGATCCGCCGAAAGCGGCTCAGCCTCGGCGATGTGGGTGCGTTCAGCTTCGACAACGCCCAAGGGCAGATCATCTTCACCCCGGCCGCGGCCAACGCGGAGCTGACATCCTATCAGTTCAATGCGTATATTGCACCCGGCCATCCAGCGGAGACGACTTCTTGGTGACCAGCCCTGCATCTTCGAGATGCTTTATCCATCGCAAGGCCGTGCTGCTTGGAGACGACGAGGAGAGGATCAGGTTGCTTGTCGAGATCTTTTCGTCGTTCATCTCGCTGGCATAGAGTTCCAGCAGCATGTCCCAGGCCGGCTCCCCGAAGATCTTCTTCTCGAAGAAGCGCTCCCGATGGCGCCGCGAGGCATATTGGTTCTTCGCCAGGCCGACGAAGTGCCCCTTCGTCCGGATGGTCTGATCCGCCTTTTCCGGCACATCATCGTAGGCGGAGCCGACCATGCTCATCGCTTCGGCCTCGGCTTCGTCTGCCAATGCCAGGATGTCGCGGGCCATCGAACGGAAGTTCGCCGCCCGCTCGAAAAGGTCCTGAACACGGGAATTTTCGTCCACGCTCTTCTCAAAGGGAATGAATCTTCCCAAATAATGACGAACCACTTTCACCACCATGTCCTAGAGATATTTTCGAGATTTTCTTTAGCTGCCACCAGAACGAGGTCCGTTCCCCGGAACCCATCCGGTCTGACCATCCATTTTATCTGTGTCTTCTCGAGATGCAGCGGCGGGGCCGCGGAGAGACAGCAACGCCGCTGCATCTCGCTTCCCGAT
>JAFKLU010000341.1 GCA_017304105.1 Sphingomonadales bacterium | reverse complement strand
GAACTCGACGCCACGCTTGGCTATTGCGTGATCGAGCCCGGTGTCGGCTTCCTCGATCTCTATGAGCGCATCCAGCGGGACAAGCTGCCGCTCATGATGTCCGTGCCCGGCAATGGCTGGGGCTCGGTGCTTGGCAATGCGCTCGATCACGGCATCGGCTACACGCCCTATGGCGTCCACGCGAAGAATCTGTGCGGCATGGAAGTCGTGCTTGGCAATGGCGATCTGGTCCGCACCGGCCTTGGCGCCATGGACAAGAACCAGGCCTGGCATCTCTTCCCGTTCGGCTATGGCCCGACCTGGGACCACATGTTCTCCCAGTCGAACCTCGGCGTCGTCACCAAGGCGGGCATGTGGATCATGCCCGAGCCGGAGACCTCACTGGAGCTGATCTACGACATACCGAATGCCGACGACATCGGCTGGGTGATCGATACGCTGGCGCCGCTCAAGATCCGCGGTATCGTCGAGCAGTCGATCTTCATTCCGAGCTGGCTAGGCAAGATGGTCATCAAGGGCCAGCGCAAGGACTTCTGGGACAAGCCGGGCGCCATCCCCGAATGGCGCGTGCAGGAGCTGCTCAAGGAGCACAAGCTCGGCTACTGGCAGGTGGCGCTGCGCCTCTATGGCGACGAGGGCATCGTCAAGGCGCAGGCGGAGGTGGTGAAGGCCGCCTTCAAGCGCCATCACGATGCGCCGCCGCAGGAGAAATGGTGGCGCCAGGGCGATCCGACCAACATCATGGACACGACGCTCGGCGTGCCCTCCGCCGTGCCGCTGCAGATGGGCGATTGGGTCGGCGGGCGCAGCGCGCATATGGGCTTCTCGCCCGTGGTGCCGGCGACCGGCAAGCACGTGCTCGACCAGATGCACAGAAGCCGTAAGATAATCGACGCGCATGACGTTGATTTCTATGCGAGTTTCACCATCGGCGGCCGCTTCTGCAACAATGTGAACATGCTGATGTATGATCGCGACAAGCCGGAGGATGTGGACCGCATCAAGAAGCTGTTCAATGCGCTCATCGCGGACGCGGCGGCCAATGGCTATGCCGAATATCGCACGCATCTGGGCTGGATGGACCGCATCGCTGACACCTTCAATTTCCAGGATCATTCGATGCGCCGCATGACGGAGCGGGTGAAGGATGCGCTCGATCCGAACGGCATTCTCTCCCCCGGCAAGAACGGCATCTGGCCCAGTGCTTATGCCGCCCAGCGCGGGAAGAACCTCGCATGAGCCGCGCCGCTACGCTCGCCGTACTGGCGCTCGTCGTCGCACTTGCCGGCTGCAAGGTCGTCGATGGTGACAGCAATGCCGCTGCCGCCGCTCCGGCGGGTGGACCGCCGCCGCTTCCACCGCACCAGATGCGCGCGCAGATGGCCGAAGGCGACCGGCTGCACACCGCCATGGACGGGAAGGACCTCTTCTCCAACCGCTGCGGCGCCTGCCATCTCGAAATGGGCATGGGCACCAATCTGATCACCAAGCAGCAGATGGCGCTGGGCCGTCCGCCCACCATGGGCCTGCTTGTCAATCGCGACGACCTGACCGCCGACTATGTCAAATCCGTCGCGCGGATGGGCAAGGGCGCCATGCCCCGCCAGACCCGCGTGGACGTGACGGATGCGGAGCTGGACAAGATCGCCGCCTATCTGG
>JAFKLU010000340.1 GCA_017304105.1 Sphingomonadales bacterium | reverse complement strand
CCACTCCACCGTGATCCACGCGGTGCGCACCATCGAGGCGATGCGGCTCGACAATCCGGATATGGATGCGGACATCAGGGCGCTTCAGAAGCAGCTCGAAGGCTAGGCTGAATTGAGGTCAGTGTTCCTGTGGAAGCAGGAACACTGACTTCCATTCACGAGGTCGGCTTCGATGAGAGGACCGCTGCGGGTTTCGCGGCGGTCTTTCCTTGTGAGGCCTGTCCCGCCCTGCCGAACGGGAGAGCGCCGTCAGCAGGTGGGGCAGTGCGACAGCGCCTCGATCACATCGTCGAGGCGTGCCGGGTCGCCGATGGCGATCACATTGCCCTCGCTGGCGTCGGTCAGAGGCTCGCCCGACCAGTCACACATCCGTCCGCCCGCGCCTTCCACCACCGGCACGAGCGCCGCGATGTCATATAATTTGAGGCCGGCCTCGACCACGATGTCGACATGGCCGCTCGCCACGAGGGCGTAATTGTAGCAGTCGCCACCCCAGATGGTGTCCCGGCACTGGCCGCCCAGAATCGAGAAATGCTCGGCCAGGTGGCCGGGGAAATATTGCGGGCCGGTGGTGGCGAGGATCGCCTGATCCAGATCGCGGCAGGCGCGCGTGCGCACCGGCTTGCCGTTGAACAAGGTCGGCGTGCCCATCGCTCCCACCCAGCGCTCGCCGCTGATCGGCTGATCGATGATGCCGAGGACGGGCCAGCCATCCTGCATGAGCGCGATGAGCGTGCCGAAGATCGGCCGTCCGGCGATGAAGCTGCGCGTTCCGTCGATCGGGTCCACCACCCAAACGCGCGAGGTGTCTTCCCGTGTCGTGCCGAATTCCTCGCCGATGATGCCGTCGCGCGGCCGCTCGGCCTCGATGAGCTTGCGGATCGCAAGTTCGGCAGCGCGGTCCGCCTCGGTCACGGGCGATGTGTCCGCCTTGTTCTCGATGTCGTAGCGCGCGCGAAAGAAGGGGCGGATCGCGGCGCCTGCAGCGTCGGCGAGCGCATTGGCGAGGGCGATGTCGTCGGCAAGGGCCATGCGTGCCCCGTAGCGTGGCCGAGGGCGGGAAGCTAGGCCGCGTGGACAAATTCGGGCTTTCGGTGTGCACCTCGGATTCCCGAGATTTACCTCCTGCTGTTCGTTTCGCGCGAAGGTTCGAGCTTGCCGGGAAGCGAAGTCGAGGAATCAGCGCGGCGTTGGCGTTCTCGACAGCCGTCTCGACAGGATCGACGGCCGCTCGAACCGAACGGGGGGATAGGATGTGCAGGCAGCCGAGTTTGTCCGCGCGGCCCAGCCCGATTCGTCGATCCGGGCTAAAGCTCGCCTCGCCCGGTCCGTCCTCAGGACCATGCGCATGATCCTGTGGCTCTTCACCATCGCCTTCGCGCTCACGGGGCTTAGCCTGTGGGTCGATGGCGGCTTCGCGGGTGCGCGCGAGGTGGCGCGGGGGCTCGGTATCGCGGCATTCCTCGCCTGCCCGCTGCTCTGGGCGCGGCCCGGCGGCCTTGTGCCCGATCCGCTCCTCGTTCCGGGCAAGAGCCGGTTCATGCTGTTGCTGGCCATGGTGCTGGCCGGGCCGCTGCTCCTGCCCTGGCAGCTCTGGCTCTGAGGCGTGGCGCTTCTTTCATTCTCTTTCGCGCCGCGCCGCTCTACATAGCGGCATGCCCGAGCTTCCCGAAG
>JAFKLU010000063.1 GCA_017304105.1 Sphingomonadales bacterium | reverse complement strand
GAAATGCGCGATCTGGCGATGGCCGTCTGAGCGGAGGCTGACCCATGGCAGGACTTTCCGTCGATAATGTGCTGGCGCTGCGCCAGTCGATCCTCCAGCGCAACGCCGCGCTCAAGGATGCGAGCAGCAGCACCGCCGCAACAGGCGCGGGCGCCGCGCCCGGCAATGCCGGCTCGGCCGACTTCACCAAGGCGCTCAAGGCCGCCGTCAATGAAGTCAACGGCATGCAGGCCAAGGCCGGCGAAGCCGCAACCGCCTATGAGCGTGGCGAAACGACCGACATCGCCGGCGTGATGCTCGCCAAGCAGCAGGCGTCGATCGGTTTCGAGACCACCCTGCAAGTCCGCAACAAACTGCTGTCCGCCTACAAGGACATCATGAGCATGCCGGTGTAAAGCCAGATGAGCGACGCAAACCTCCCCACCACCGGCGGCGCGGCCGCTGTCCCCTCGGGTCTTCCCGCGCTCTCCTCCGGAGGTCTTTCCGGCGGCGCAGAGGGCCTCAAGCTCCGGCTGACCGGCTTCCTGCGCCAGCCTGCCGTGCAGCGCAGCCTGCCCATGGCCGGCCTCATCGGCGTGACGGCGCTCGCCGGCGCGGCGTGGCTCGCCCTGCGCGAGCCGCCGCAGCGCGATCTCTTCCGCGGCCTGCCCGATGCCGATCAGGCGGCCGTCGCCGAGGTGCTCACCAAGAGCGGCATCGCTTATGGCTTCGACAAGTCGAGCGGCGCGATCACCGTCTCCGAGGACGATTATTTCAACGCCAAGATGAAGCTCGCCGGCGAGGGCCTGCCCAAGAGCGCGCCCGATGGCGACACGCTGATCGACACCATGCCGATGGGCGCCAGCCGCGCGGTCGAGGGCGAGAAGCTGCGCACCGCGCGCGAGATGGACCTTGCCCGGACGATCGAGGCGATCGATGCCGTCACCAAGGCGCGCGTCCACCTCGCCGTCCAGCCGCCCAGCATCTTCCTGCGCGAGCGCACGCCGCCGACGGCTTCGGTGATGCTGCAGCTCGCCAACGGCAGCTCGCTTTCGCAGGGGCAGGTTGAGGCGATCGTGCACCTCGTCGCATCCTCGGTTCCGGACATGACGCCCGAATCGGTGTCGGTGGTCGATCAGAACGGCCGCCTGCTCAGCCAGAATTCGGGCGGCGAGACCGATCGCCAGATCGAGATCCAGTCGCGCATCGAGGAGCGCTACCGCCAGGCGGTGACGGCGCTGCTCACCCCCATTGTGGGCGCCGGCAAATTCTCGACCGAGGTCCATGCCGAGGTGAATTTCGCCGAGCGGCAGGCGACGCGCGAGACCTATCCGCAGGACGAGGCCCGCGTGCGCGCGGAGACCACGAGCTGGAATACTGACGCGCAGGGCAATGGCGGCGGCGCGGGTCCGGGCGGCGTGCCCGGCGCGCTGCAGGCCAATCCGCCGGTCAATCCCGCCAATCCCGCCGGCCCGCCGCCGACCAACGCGCAGGCGCTGGCGCAGGCCGCGCAGGCGCCCGCCACGCCCGGCATGCCGCCGTTCAAGACCTCCGAGACGATGAACCGCAGCTTCGAGCTCGGCCGCGAAGTCTCGGTGACGCGCGATGCGGTCGGCACCGTCAAGCGCCTGTCGATCGCCGTCGCGCTCGACAATGGCCCGGACGGCAAGCCGCGC
This sequence comes from Sphingomonadales bacterium, assembly GCA_017304105.1. Lineage (GTDB taxonomy): Bacteria > Pseudomonadota > Alphaproteobacteria > Sphingomonadales > Sphingomonadaceae > Sphingobium. The sequence continues at coordinate 12,395 of JAFKLU010000063.1, read as the reverse complement.
AACGCGCAGGAGATCGCCGCGCTCGAAGCGCTGGTGAAGGGTGCGATCGGCTTCGACCAGACGCGCGGCGACGTGGTCGCGCTCTCCGGCCGTAAGTTCGCGGAAAATCCGGAAGCGGTCGTCGAGGCGCCCTGGTACGAAGCGAGCTGGGTGCCGCTGCTGGCCCGCAACGTCTCGGCGCTGCTCGTCACGCTCGTCCTGCTCATCGGCATCGGCCGCCCGCTGCTCAGGCGCTTCAACGCGCCCAGGGCGGAAGCGGATATGCCGCCTCCTGCGGCAGCCGCCGCCGAGACGGCTGAATCGCGGCTGGTCGGCGAAGAAATCCAGGCCGAACTCGGCCGCGCCGCCGCCGCCGACCCGGACAAGCGCGTGACCATCGAGATGATCAGCTCGACCCATGATTACACGGACCGCGCCGCGCTCATCCGCAATTTCGTGAAGCAGGATCCGGACCGCGCCGCGCTGGTCGTGCGCGATCTCCTCAAGGAGGGGGCCAAGGCCGATGCCTGAGCTCGAATCCAAGGCGCTCACGGGCAGCGCAGCGGCAGCCGTGCTCCTCATGCTCTTCGACGAGGATGAGGCCGCGCAGATCCTCTCGCGCCTGGAACCGGACGAAGTGCGCCAGCTCGGCTACGCCATGTATGATGTGGCCGATGTCGAGGTGGACGAGGTCAATGCCGCGCTCGACCAGTTCGTGCACAAGGCCAAGGGCCGCACGACCATCGGCTATGGCGCGAGCAAGCATATCCGCGGCGCCATGCACAAGGCGCTCGGCCCCGAGCGGGCGGACAACATGCTCGCCAAGATCACGCCGCCCACGCGCTCGAACAAGCTCTCCATGCTCAAGTGGATGGAGCCGGCCGAGATCGCGAGCATCGTCGAGCAGGAGCATCCGCAGATCATGGCGATCGTCCTCGCGCATCTCGATGCAGCGGCGGCGGCCTCTGTGCTGCAGCTGCTGCCCGCCGAGGTGCAGGACGATGTCGTCTATCGCGTCGCCACGCTTGGCCCGGTGAGCTCTGAGGCACTCGACGATCTGGAGCAGCTCATCAACACGCGCGGCGGCCATCGCATCGGCGGCGGCCAGACCACCAAGCGCGGCGGCGCCACCGAGGCCGCGGCGATCATGAACAACATCCGCAAGGATCATGAGCAGCGGATCATGAAGGCGCTCAACAAGCGCGACAAGGTTGTCTCCCAGTCGATCGAGGACGAGATGTTCATCTTCGAGAATCTGCTGGAGCTGGCCGACAAGGATCTGGGCACCGTCATGCGCTCCATCGACAGCGCGGTGCTGGTCGTGGCGCTCAAGGGCGCGAGCGACATGCTGCGCAACAAGATCCTCGGCTGCATGTCGCAGCGCGCCGCCCAGTCCATCTCGGACGAGATGGAAGAGCGCGGGCCGATGCGCCTCGCCGAGGTGCTGGAGGCTCAGAAGCAGGTGATCGCCGAGGCCCGCCGCATGGGCGAGGAAGGCACCATCATGCTGGGCGGCAAGGGAGACGATTATGTCTAGGATCTGGCCGGGCAATCAGATCGCGAAGGCCGAAACGGTGGCCGGCTGGGGCTCGTTCGGCAGCCTCGCCCGCGGCAGCGAGGGCTTCCGCAGCCTCTACACGGACGATCAGGGCAGCCGCGCCTGGAACCTCACGCACCCAGGCGCGCCGACCGCGATGCCCGAGGAGCCGATCGAGGAGCCGCAAGGTCCCGATCCCATCGAGGAAGCCGCGCAGCAGGCTTTCGTGCAGGGCTTTCAGGAAGGCGAGCGCATGGCCCGCGAGGCCGTGGAGCTGGACAATGCGGCGCGCGAGACGCTGGCCGCCGCGCTCCAGCTCGTCGCCCGCTCCGGCGAGGGCGAGCTTGCCGCCATGCTGTCCCACGCCGTGACGCGCCTCGTCGTGCAGATCATCGGCGAGGTGGAAATCGACGAGGCGATGCTGCGCGCCCGCTGCGAGGCGGTCGCGGCCTGCATCGACGCGGAAGAAGGGCGCGCGGTGCTGGAGGTCAATCCGGACGATCTGCCGCTGCTCGCCATGGAAGAGCTGGACGTGGCGCTCGCCCCCAGCGCCGATCTGCCGCGCGGCTCGGTGCGCCTCGGCACTGCCGAGGGGTGGGTGGAGGACGGGCCGGATGTGCGGCTGGATCGCCTCAAGGCCCTGATGGACGATATGGAGAACCGGACATGAGGGCGGCACAACTCGCCCAGGCGGCGAAGCTTCTCGACCATCTGCAAGTGCCCAATCAGGCGCCCCGCCATGTCGGGCGTCTGGTCGGCCATGATGCCGGGATGCTGGAAGTCACCGGCTTTTCCCGGCCGATCGGCGCCGGGGCGCGCATCCGCGCGGCGGACGGCCATCCGGTCCGCGCAGAGGTGGTCGGCTTCAGGGGCTCGCGCGCCATTCTCGTGCCGCTCGATCAGGACGCCCCACTTGAAAACGGTGCGCGCGTCGAGCCGGACAGCGCGGCCAACATGGTGCAGGTGGGCGACGGCCTGATCGGACGCGTGGTCGACGCCATGGGCCAGCCGCTCGATCGCAAGGGGCCGGTCATCGCCAGTGGGCAATGGCCGCTCAACGGCATCAAGGGCAATGTGCTCGATCGCGGCCGGGTGCTTGAGCGCTTCGACGTTGGCGTACGGGCGATCAATGCGCTGCTCACCGCCGGGCGCGGCCAGCGCATTGCCATCATGGCGGGCTCGGGCGTCGGCAAATCGGTGCTGATGGGCCAGATGATCGCGGGCGCCGAAGCAGATGTGATCGTGGTCGGCCTGATCGGCGAGCGCGGTCGCGAGGTCAGCGACTTTCTGGAAACCAAGCTCAAGCACCAGATGCACAAGAGCGTCGTGGTCGCCGTCCCCGCCGATCATCCGCCGGTGCTGCGCCTGCGCGCCGCCGCGCGCGCCACGGCGATCGCCGAATATTTCCGCGCGCGCGGCAAGCAGGTGCTGCTGCTCATCGATTCGCTCACCCGCTGCGCACACGCCCAGCGCGAGATCGGCCTGTCCTTGGGCGAGCCGCCCGCGATGAAGGGTTATCCGCCCTCGGCGCTGGCCTTCATCCCCAAGCTGTGCGAGCGCGCGGGCGTGGACAGCCGCACTGGCGGCTCGATCACCGCCATCTACACCGTGCTGGCCGACGGCGATGACAATGACGACCCGATCGTCGATACCGCCCGCGCCATCGTCGACGGGCATATCGTCCTCTCTCGGCAATTGTCCGAGCAGGGCATCTTCCCGGCGATCGACATCGGCAAGTCCCTGTCGCGCGTCATGGCCGATATCGTGGACGAGGCGCATCTGAACGCGGCATCCGCCTATCGCCGGCTCTGGGCGGCCTATGAGGAAAATCGCGATCTTATCCTGATGGGCGCCTATCGCCCGGGCAATGATGCGGTGATCGACGAGGCGGTGCAGCGCCGGCAGCAAGTGCTCGGCTTCCTCAAGCAGAGCACCAAGGCGATCGTGCCCGCCGATGAAGCCATCAGCACGCTGATCGGGGAGTTCGGCCGGTGAGCCGGCTGATCGCCGCCCGCAAGCGCCTGATGCGCGTGCGCGATGTCCAGCATCTGCAGGCCGTCGGCGCGCTGATGCAGGCGCGCGACGAGGCCGCCCAGATCGAGGAGAACGCCCGGCGCATCGCCAAGGTGCGGGAGGAATTGTTCGAAATTGAGGGGCCGGTAGTTGGCGCGCTTCTTGCTTCCAAGCAGGAACTGGCCGGGCGCCTGGAGCGCGCCGGCCGTCAGCTCGACGGGGCGCTCTATGATGCGAGCCGGCGGATCGACCAGCGCGACGCCGAACGCATCGCGACGGATCGGGAGCGCGAGATCGCCGCGCGGCTGAAGGAAAAGGCCGAGGCTGCCCGCGAGGCGCAGCGCGAGGCTCGTCTGGCAGCGCTCCCGCGCGCCCGGCGGGTGCAGAACAAGGATGGGACTGAATGATCGACTTCGCGGGGATTGCCGGCAAATTCATCGGTCGGGGGGCCAGCGACGGCGCGCAACAGGGCGCCGCTGGCCCGACCGTGGCCGGCGAGAATCCGGCTGGCGGCGGATTCGCCGAGCTGGTTCGCCTTGCGCAGGGCGAGACCGGCACGGCGCAAGCATCGCTGCGTCTCGTCGTCGATCCGCTGGCAATCGCCCCGATTCCGATATCGCCCGAGCTGGCTGTGCAATCGCAGGATAAAGACCGCGAATTGACTGTCGGCGCGCAGGATCCCGGCGAGGAGGCGGACGAGAAGACCGAGCCAGCCGCGCCCGGCGCGCCGGTATTCCTCGCCATGGCTCCCGCCATCGAGCGACCCGTCACGGCTTCCGCCGTCCAGCAAACCGGAGAGTTCGGCAAGGCCGCCGCTGCGCCGCGCGCTGCCGCAGGCGTCATGGCGGCGGATGTGTTCCGCAAGCCCGCGCCCGCCGCGCCGACCGAGGATATAGCCCCCGATTCGCTGCCGAAGCTGCCCGTCGAGTCCGCCACGGCCCCGGCAGGCATTTCCATGCCGCAGACCGCCGCGGCGCCGGAGGCTGCGCAGCGCCAGCCCGTCTCGCCCGAAACCGCCGCCGCCAGCCCCCGGACCCAGCCGACGCCCTCGCACGCTGCCGCGCCTGTCAACGACCGCAGCGGCGATCCGGCAACCGGCACGGCATTGCCGTCGCCTCCCGCCCGCGCCGACGAGCCTTCCCGGACCTTCACGACCGCTGGAAGCCGCAGCGACAGCGGCTCCGCGCCCGCCGCCGACACGCAGGCCGCGCAGACCAGCACGCCGCTGCGTACCATCATGGACGGGCTTCCGCCGATCATCCAGTCCGAGCTGTCGGCCCAGCCGATCCGCGTCGTGACCGGCCCGGCCAGCGGCCCGAGCACCACCGATGCGCTTGGCGAGCAGGTGATCGACATGGGCGTCTCGGGCCAATGGATCGACCGCATGGCGCAGGAGATCGTCAGCCTCGCCTCCGGCACGGGGCATAGCCGCTTCACGCTCAACCCGCCACATCTGGGCCGCGTGCAGGTCGACCTGTGGCAGGGCGCCGACTCGACCAATGTGCGGCTGATGGCCGAGACCGACGAGGCCGCGCAGCGCCTCGCCGACGGACGCCACAGCCTCGCGGCCGATGCCCGCCTCGCGGCGCTCAGCCTCGGCACCGTGACCGTGGAGAAAGCCAACGCGCCGTTCGATTCGGGGCGCGATCAGCGGCAGGATCAGCGGCAGGGCGGAGACCTTTCCGGCCAGGCGCAGCAGAACGGCCAGAGCCAGACGCAGGCGCGCTCGGGCAATGGCGGCAATGGCAATAACGGCAATGGACAGGGGGGCGAGTGGGTTCGCCGCATCGCCCCGGATCAACCCCATGAAGCAAGCGACGCATCGGCGCGCGCCTCCGGTTCCCGGAGCGCGAGCGGGCGCGTGCGCTTCGCTTAAAGGAGCATATCGATGAGCGACGCACCCGAGGCCGGCGTCAAGAAAAAGGGCGGCGGCAAGAAGAAACTGGTCATGGCGCTGGGGGCTGTCGCCCTGCTCGGCGGTGGCGGCGCGGCGGCCGGCTTCTATGCCGCCGGTTCCATGCACAAGGAGACGGGACCGGCGGTCGACCCCAACCAGCCCCAGCTCGTGCTCAAGGGCGAGAACCCGGAAGAGATCGCGAATCAGTGGATCGCGAAGGCCAAGGAAGGCCATGGCGAGGGCGGGGCGAGCGGTCACGGGAAGGGCATAGACCTTCCGAAGCCGAAAAATCCGTCGGCCTATCAGGCAACTTACTTTCAGATTCCGGCGCCATTCACGTCGAATCTGATCGATAGCGACGCTTTCGCGCAAGTTTCGATCGCGATCTCAACCTATTATGACAACCGCGTCATCGCCGCGGTGCAGACGCACGAGCTGGCGATCCGCTCGGCCATCCTCATGATGATGGCGCAGGAGCAGCAGCTTGCGCTCGAAACGCCGCAGGGCAAGGAGGCGCTGCAGGCCAAGCTGCTCAAGGTCATCAACGATACGCTGAAGGCAAAGACCGGCTTTGGCGGCGTGGATAACGTTTATTTTACCAATTTCGTTATTCAATAGCGCCGAGCCGGACGGGGGTCCGGCGGGGACCGACGCAATGCAAAACGTGCAACCTTATTCGTTCGGGCGGCCGGCCAATCACCCGGCGGTGGCGATCGGCGGAATGGAGAAGCTGGGCGACCGGCTCGCCAGGCGCCTGCGCACGCTGCTGGAGCCCTATAGCGGCTGCCGCCCCGCGGTTTCGGCGCGGCCCCTCGATGATACCATGTTCATGATGTGGGACGCCTGCGTGCCCAGCCTCGTGAGCCTCTCGCTTTATCGCTTCCATCCGATCAAGGGCATGGTGGCGCTGCGCGTCGACGCCGATCTGGTGACGCAGCTCGTTGATCGCTTCTATGGCGGCGGCAACGCGCGCGGCGGGGTGGGCGACCGGCGCGAGTTCACCCCCACCGAGACGCGCCTCGCCACGCGCCTCGCGGACAATATCATATCCGCGCTGGTCGACTGCTGGGCCGAGATCGCCCCGATCGAGGCGGTGCTGGTCGCGCGCGAAACCAATGTCTCCCAGGCCAATGTCATGGCGGCCGAGGCGGAAGTGATCGTCCAGTCCTTCGAGGTCGACCTGGGCGACCGCGAGACCCGGCTGATCGAGATCGTCTATCCCAAGGATGGCCTTGCGGGCCTGGAGGTCGCCGGCGCCGGAAGCCGTGGCACGATCGAGCAGCGCCCCCCGGCCGATCCGGTCTGGCAGGCAGCGCTCGACAGCCGGATCGAGGACGTGTGCTTCCCTGCCCGCACCGTGCTGGCGCGCCCCAATCTCAAGATTGCCGAACTGGTCTCCCTGAAAGCAGGCGACGTCATCCCCATCCACATTGCGCGGCATCTGCCGCTGCTGATCGGCGACCGCGTATTCGCGCACGGCTCGATCGGCGAGCAGGATGGCTGCGCGGCCTTCATGATCGAAAAACTGGCCTGAATTCCTCAAGGACGAACGATGAGCGATATGAGCGACGCCCCCAATCTGGACACTGCGAGCGCGGTCGATGCCGGTTTTGGCCGCAACATGCGGCTGCTCGCCGACATTCCGGTCCGCATGTCCGTCGAGGTGGGCTCGACCCAGCTGCGCCTTGCCGAGATCATGAACCTTGCCGAGGGCAGCGTGGTGCAGCTTGACCGTCAGGCCGACGAGCTGCTCGACATCATGGTGAACGGCACTTTGGTCGCGCGCGGCGAGGTCGTGACGGTGAATGGACGTTATGGTGTCCGCGTCGTCGAGATCGCCTCGACCGAGGCGCGACTTGCTGGTATCGAGCGCCGCGCATGAGCGCGCTGGGCTGGTACTTCCTGAAACTTCTCATCCTGCTGCCGATGGTCGGCGGCATGGCCTATGGCGCGCTGTGGCTGTGGCGGAAATATCAGCCCGGCATGCTCGCCGGACAGGCAGACCGCTACGCCAAGCTGCTCGAAGTGCTGCCCATGGGCACCTTCGGCAAGCTCGCCGTGGTCGAATTCGACGGCAAGAAGATCCTGCTCGCGGTGACGCGCGGCAAGATCGAGAAGATCGCCGAGAGCGATCCGCGCAATGGCTAGGCAGTTGCGTCCGCTCGCGCTGATGCTGGCTCTGCTGCTGGCGGCGCTCGCCATCGCCGCGCCCGCCTTCGCGCAGCAGGCGCCCGCCACCGGCCCGGTCGCGCAGGCACCTGCCGCCGCACCGGCCAATCCGGCCGCCACCTCGGGCGCGCTGACCCGCGCGCTGGACGATGTCTCGGGCGAGGGCCGCCCGCTCTCGCTCTCGCTGCAAATCCTCATCCTCATGAGCCTGCTGACGGTGCTGCCGTCGCTGGTGCTCATGATGACGAGCTTCACCCGCATCATCATCGTGCTGTCGCTGCTGCGTCAGGCGCTCGGCCTGGCCCAGACGCCGCCCAATCAGGTGCTGGTCGGCCTCGCCCTCTTCCTCTCCATGTTCGTGATGCGCCCGGCGATCGACCAGATTTCGGCCAGCGCCTACACGCCTTATGGTCAGGGCCAGATCAGCATCGAGGAGGCGATCAGTCGCTCGGGCAAGGTGCTGCACGGCTTCATGACCAAGCAGACCCGGCAGAGCGATCTCGCGCTGTTCCAGGGCCTCGCCAAGGCACCCGCCTTCCGCACGCCGGAGGACATCCCCTTCTCGATCCTGCTGCCGGCCTTCGTGACGAGCGAGCTCAAGACAGCGTTCCAGATCGGCTTCATGATCTTCCTGCCATTCCTCATCATCGATCTCGTCGTCGCGTCCACGCTGATGGCGCTCGGCATGATGATGCTCTCGCCCACCATCATCTCCATGCCGTTCAAGCTGCTGCTGTTCGTGCTGGTCGACGGCTGGGCGCTCACCATGGGCAGTCTCGCGGGGTCATTCGCGACATGAGCCAAACTCTGCTCCGCCCTCCGTTCGTGTCGAGCGAAGTCGAGACACGCAAAGACTGCGCTTGCCGTGTCTCGACTTCGCTCGACACGAACGGAATGGAGCGCAGGGACTGATCCCATGGAAAATTCCGATTTCTTCATCGGCATCGCGCAGCAGGCGCTCTGGGTCTCCGCGCTCGCCACCGCGCCGATCCTGATACCCGCGCTCGTCTGCGGCATCATCATCGGCATGGTCCAGGCCGCGACCTCGATCAACGAGGCAACGCTCTCCTTCGTGCCGAAGCTGATGATCGTGGGCGCCACGCTCATTCTGTTCGGCAGCTCGATCCTCATGCTGATCGCGGACTTCACCCGCGAGATCTTCGAGCGGATACCGGATATCCTCGCATGATCGCGCCGGGTTTCGCCGGGGTCGAGGCGCAGCTCTGGCTCTGGCTGCTGGCCATGATCCGCCCCGGCGCCGCCTTCGTCGCCGCGCCCATTTTCGGTGCGGCCGCCGTTCCGCTGCAACTGCGCATCATCCTCAGCCTTGCCATCGGCATGTCGGCGGTCTCCAGCGTGCAATTCACCATGCCCGAGGGCGGGCTTGCCAGCGTCGCGGGCATCGCGCTCATCGCGGGCGAGGTGGTCGCCGGCCTCAGCCTCGGTTTCGCGCTGCAGATCGGCTATGCCGCCGCCTTCATCGCCGGCGAGACGATCGCCAACGCCATGGGCCTCGGCTTCTCCTCGATGGTCGATCCGCTCACCGGCAATCCTACCGCCGTGGTGGGCCAGTTCCTCTCGATCATCGCCACCTTCCTGCTGCTCGCCATGGACGGGCACCTGCTGCTCATCCGCTACATCGTCGCGAGCTATGACGCGCTGCCGCCCGGCGGGGGGCTCATGCCGGCGGGGGCGTTCCAGGCCATTGCCTCCTTCGGCGGCGCCATGTTCGCCGCGGGCGCGACCATCGCGCTGCCCGTCACCTTCACGCTCATCCTCGTCCAGCTCGTCATGGCGATGCTTGCGCGCACCGCCCCTTCGCTCAACCTCTTCGCGGTCGGCATGCCGGCCACTCTGCTCGCCGGCCTCGTCCTGCTCGCCATCGGCGCGCCGGTGATGGGCGAGGCGATCACCGACGCGCTGCGCCAGAGCCTGGACATGGTCCAGACGCTCGCGGGAGGCTGAGCCATGGCGGCGGACGGCCCCGGCGGCGAAAAGACAGAAAAGCCGACAGCCAAGCGGCTGCAGGAGGCGACGAAGAAGGGCGACATCCTCCAGTCGCGCGAGCTTTCCACCGCGCTCGTGGTGATGGCCGGCATCGCCTGGCTCGCCATCACCGGACCGGATCTGGTCGCCGCGATCAAGCAGATGCTCGCCGAAGGGCTGCGCTTCGACAGCGGGGACATCTCCGGTTTCGCGCCGGAGGAGCGCGCCGCCCATCTTCTCTCCACCGTGGCGCTGCCGCTTGCCGGCGTGCTCATGGTGACGCTCGCCGCCGCCATCGCCGCACCGGCCATGCTCGGCTCGCTGGGCTTTCGCGTCCAGGCCTTCCAGCCCAAACCCGAGAAGCTCAATCCGCTCAGCGGCCTCAAGCGCATCTTCGGCATTCAGGGGCTCATCGAGCTGGTCAAGTCGCTCGCCAAGATCCTGCTGATCGGCTCGATCGGTTTCTATCTGCTCTGGGAGCGGATGGGCGCCATCCGCAACATGGGCAAGGCGGGCATCGAGCCTGCGGTGAGCGATCTCGGTTCCATGTTCATCCTCGTTGCTCTGGCGCTTGCCGGGTCGCTCTTCCTCGTCGCCGGCATCGACGTGCCGGCGCAGATCATGCAGCGCGCCAAGCGCCTCAGCATGACGAAGCAGGAGATCAAGGACGAGCACAAGGAGAGCGAGGGCTCGCCCGAGGCGAAGGGCGCGATCCGCCGCCGCCAATATGAGACGCTGAACGGATCGGTCCGCAAGGCGGTCGAGGAAGCCTCGGTCGTGCTGACCAACCCCACCCATTTCGCCGTGGCGCTGCGCTATCATCCCGGGCGCGATCTGGCGCCGGTCGTGCTCGCCAGGGGCGTGGACGACATTGCCGCCGCGATCCGCGCGCTTGCCAACGACAAGAGCGTGCCCGTGCTCCAGTATCCCGAGCTCACCCGCGCCATCTACTTCACCTCGCGCGCGGGACAGGAGATTGATGAGCGCCTGTTCATGGCGGTGGCGACCGTGCTCGCCTTCGTCTTCCGCATCGAGAACCGCATGGCGAGCGAGATGGACCGCCCGCACATCGACCTGCCGGGCGACATGCGCTTCGATTCGGACGGCAAGAATGTCGTGAATTAAAGGTTTATCGGATTCGTCCGTCCTTTGTTGACGGGGACACAACAGAAATGGTGTGTCATGAGCGAATTCCTGCCCAGGACCGGGCCTGTGCCCATCGTGAAGAGCGCGACCGAGCGTGGTCCCGCCGTGCGTCCGCCCATGCCCGCGAAAGCGGCGTCGAGCGCCACGGAAGCCGACAAGCAACCCGTCGCCATCCTTACCCAGCGATTTTCCGGCGCGGCTGACTATGCGCGGATCAAGGCGAACATCGCCGAAGTGGTCTCCCGCATCGAGCCGTCCCCGACCCGGCTGACCCAGCCGGTCGAGGCGGCCGAGCGCGCCATCGTCGCGCTGATGCCCGAGCCGGTCGTCATGCTGCCCCTGCCGCCTGCCGATCCGCAGATGGTCGCCTTCGTCGCGCAAGTCGCGCAGGCGATGGCGGCGCAGGCCGCCCAGGCGCGCGCAGCCCAGGCGAACGCCACGCCGCTGGTGATCGAGGCAGCCGCCAACTGACGCATCGGCGCGCCGCAACGCGCGGAAATCCGATTCTTCTGCTCGCTCCCTAAAGTTTGCCCGCGCGCGGCCGTTCTGAGGGATCGAAAGGAAGTCGTTCCATGGCCGTTGATGTTGCAAGCAGTCTGGGGATCGGATCGGGGATCAACACGACCCAGCTCGTGTCGGACCTGACCAACGCTTCCTTCGAGCCGCGCGAGACGGCGGTCAACAAGCGCATGACCACCGCGAATGCGCGCATTTCCGCGCTCGCCTCGGCCAAGAGCTCGCTCGACACCTTCACCAACGCTCTCTCCGAGCTGCTGAAGAGCGCCGACTATAACGGCCAGCCGGTTTCCAACGATCCGTCCATCGCCTCGGTGAGCCTCATCGCCGGCGGCGTGCCCAAGGGCCTGCCCGCCCAGCTCGAAGTGCGCCAGCTCGCCGCCGGGCAGGTGCTGCAGTCAAACGCGCTGACCGCCGCCACCGACGTCGCGGGCACCGGCGCGCTGACGCTGACGGTCGGCTCGACGGTCAAGACCATCACGCTCGCCAGCCCCAAGAACACGCTCGCGGACCTCGCCAACGCAATCAACGACGCGAAAGCGGGCGTCACCGCGACGATCGTAACCGATCAGGCAGGCGCGCGCCTCGTCCTCAAGGGCGAGACCGGCGCTGCCAACGCCTTCACGCTCACCGCCGAGGCCAGCGCCGACAGCGATCTGCAGCGCTTCACCTGGGACGGCGCAGCCGGTTCCATGGCGCGCAGCCAGGTGGCGCGCAATGCCAAGATCACCATCGACCATGTCGACATGGAATTCGCCTCCAACGAGGTCTCGACCGCCATCCCCTATGTGCGCATCGACCTCAACAAGGCCGTGCCGGGGACGACGGTGACGCTCGCCACCAATGAGCCGACGACGAGCATGAGCGATCTCGTGCAGGAGTTCGTCGCCGCCTACAACAATCTCAAGCGCGCGCTGAATTCCTCGATCAACGGCAGCGGCGACGGCAAGACCGTGGGCCTGCTCTCGGCCGACTCCGGCGTCCGCGAGATGGCGCGTCGCCTCGGCGGCCTCGCCACCGCGCAGCTCGCCAGCGATGGCCCGTACAAGACGCTCAGCGATCTTGGCGTGCGCACCGAGCGTGACGGCACCCTCAGCGTCAACACCACCACGCTCAACGCGGCGCTCAAGGCCGATCCGCAGGCCGTCACAC
>JAFKLU010000333.1 GCA_017304105.1 Sphingomonadales bacterium | reverse complement strand
CCGAGATCGCGGGCGCCCGCCGGCCGCAGCGGATGGTCGGCGGGGCGGATGATGCCGCAGAAGCAAGCCGCCCGCGCGCCCCCCTCCCGCGCGGCGGCCTCGCGCGCATCGAAGAAGGCGTGGCCGAGGCCGTGACCGCGATAATCGGGCAGCAGCACGGACTCGCCGAAATAGAAAAGGCGCGCAACATCGTGCCCGCGCTCCTCGAACGGCTTGCGGAACGCCTCATCCTGCCCGGCCATGGGCGAGGCGGTGGCGGCGCCGATGATGGCGGCGCCATCGCGCGCGACGATCAGCGCCGCGCCAGGCTCTTCCATGAAATGCGCGAGATAGCGCCGCCCATAATCGAGCGAGCCGCCATAGAGATAGGGCCACTCGCGGAAGACCGCGATGCGCAGCCGGGCGAGATCCTCCAGCGCCGCCTCCCGCGCGGCGCGATCCGTGAGTGTCTCGACCCTGATGCCGCTCATTCGGAAACCTGCGCGATCCAGTCGGCGAGGTTGTAATAGACCGTCACGCGCCGGATCAGCCCGTCCGCGACCTCGAAGAAGGTGCCCGCCGGCAGCTCGTAGCGCTGGCCGCGGGCAGGCGGCAGGCCTTCCTCTGCGACAAGATATTGGCCATGGACGATGAACTCGGCAGCGGCGCGCGTTCCGTCCGCGTTTGCCATGATGACGATGTCGCTGAGTTGCTCCTTATAGGCATTCTCCATGCGCCCGAGGAAGGCGTGGAAGGCCGCCTTGCTCAGCTCGCGCCGTCCCTGATTGACGTCATGCGCCACGTCCTCGGAGAGGCAAGCCAGCATGGCGCCGTGATCGCCGGCATTGAACGCGGCATAATAGCGCTCGATGAGGGCGATCGTCTCCTGGGCTGTCGTCATGTCAATCTCCGTTGGGAATCCTTGCCGCGCGCCCTATCTCCGGTCGAGGAAAAGGCAAGGCAGGAGGAAGCGTCATGTTCGTCGGCACCGTCAAGGAGATCAAGACCCACGAATATCGCGTCGGCCTGACCCCGGAGAGCGTGCATGAGCTGGTGGCCCATGGTCATCATGTGCTTGTTGAGAGCGGCGCCGGGCTGGGCATCGGCGCGCAGGACGATGACTATCGCCGGGCCGGCGCCGAGATCGTGCAGGGCGCGGCGGAGATCTTCGCCCGGGCCGAGATGATCGTGAAGGTGAAGGAGCCGCAGGCCGAGGAGCGCGCCATGCTCCGCAAAGACCAGATCCTCTATACCTATCTCCATCTGGCACCCGACGCCGAGCAGACCGCCGATCTCGTCCGGTCCGGCGTCACGGCCATCGCCTATGAGACGGTGACGGACGCCCATGGCGGACTTCCTCTGCTCAAGCCGATGAGCCAGGTGGCCGGGCGCATGTCCATCCAGGCGGGCGCCACGGCGCTCGAGAAGGGCCATGGCGGGCGCGGCGTTCTGCTGGGCGGCGTGCCGGGCGTGCTGCCGGCCAAGGTCTGCGTGATCGGCGGCGGCGTGGTCGGATTCAACGCGGCGCAGATGGCGGCAGGGCTCGGGGCTGACGTAACGATCCTCGACCGCAATCCCGAAGTGCTGGAGAGGCTCGGCACCTATTTCGAGGCGCGGGCCAAGACCCGTTTTTCCAGCAAGGCCAATCTTGCGGACGCCGTGGCGCAGGCTGATCTGGTGATCGGCGCGGTGCTCATCCCCGG
>JAFKLU010000062.1:2750-20103 GCA_017304105.1 Sphingomonadales bacterium | reverse complement strand
GAGCACGCAGGCGGCGGACAGCAGCACGGTGGTCATCGCCGCGAAGGTCCAGGCGCTCCGCTCGTAGAGCAGGGTGAGCAACAAGGCCGCGAGGAGCAGCGCGGCGGCGAAGACCATGGCGAGGTCCGTGAAACTCTTCTGCTGTTGGGCATAGAGGCCGCCATAGGCGACGCGGATGGACGGCGGCAGGTTGAGCTGCGCGACCGTCTTGCGGATCTCCTTCATCGCCGAGCCGAGGTCGCGCCCTTCGAGGCGCGCCGTCACGTCGATGAACGGCGCCAGATCCTCGCGGGTGAGTTGCTTCTGCCCGGCGATGATCGAAACCCTGGCAATTTGACTCACCCGAACTGTGTGGCCGTCCGGCGCAGTGATCGGCATCTGGGCGATCTCGCTGGCGCGCTGACGCAGCGATCCGGGGCCGCGCACCCGCACGTCGACGAGCTGTTCGCCCACCCGCACCTGCGTCGCCGAAGTCCCGCCCACCAGCGCTTCGAGCTGGCTTGCCACTGTGTCCGGATCGAGTCCCTGTTGGAGGGCCGCCCCCGGATCGACCTTGATACCGATCGCATCGCCCGCGACCCGCAGCCCGTCGACCACCTCGACCACGCCCTGCACCTTGCCGATCGCCTGGCCGACCCGCTTCGCCGATTTCTGGAGCGCCTGTGGGTCGTCGCCGAAAATCTTGATCTCGACCGGCTGCGGCACCGCCGTCAGGTCGCCGATCAGATCCTCCATGAGCTGGGCCGTCTCGACTTCCAACCCGGGCACCTTCGCCTGAACCTGCTGGCGGATATCGGCCATGACCGCATCGATCGACCGGCGCGAGCCCCCCTTCAAGCGAACGAAAATGTCGCCTTCGTCGGCTTCGGTGAGGCCACCGCCGAGTTGCAGACCGGTCCGTCGTGAATAGCTGGCCACTTCAGGTGTGGCCTGGATGATCTGCTCGACCTGCTTGAGCAACCGGTTGGTGTCGCTGAGCGCCGCGCCCGGCTGCGCCTTGTAGTCGAAGATGAAGCCACCTTCGTCCATATGCGGCATGAATCCGGACGGCACATGGCGATAGGAATAATAGCCCGCGCCGGCCAGTGCCAGGACGAGGACGAGGACCAGCAGTTTCGGCCGTTTGAACGCGCAGTGGGCCGCGTGATCGTAGCCCGTCACCATCCGTCCGATCAGGCCGCCCGCATTTTCGGCGGCTTCAGCGTCCTTCTCGCGGAGCCAGTAGGCCGAAACGAGCGGAATGAGGAAACGCGCAACGATCAACGATATGGTCAGCGCCGCGACCATGGTGATGGCCAGCGCCTTGAAGAAGCCGCCGGTCACGCCCGAAATGAAAGCCAGCGGCAGGAATACGACAATCGTCGCGCCGGTCGAACCGAAGAGCGGTTTTCCCATCTCGGCGGCGGCGGCGAGCAGCCCCGGTGGGTCCTTCGCCGCGCCTTCCTGCATGCGCCGCATCATATGTTCCAGCATGACCACGGCATCGTCGATGATGAGGCCCACAGCGGCCGCCATGCCACCGAGCGTCATCATGTCGAAATGCATGCCGAGTGCGAACAGGACGAGGCAGGTCCCGGCGAGCACAGCCGGCAGCACCACCGCAGTGATCGCCATCAGCCGCACCGAGCGCAGGAAGACGAAGAGCACGAGCCCGGCCAGCACAGCGCCGAACAGGATCGCGTCGCGCACCGCATTGGCGGCGCCCTTGACCAGTTCCGACTGGTCGTAAAAGGGCGTGACCGTCACGCTCGGCGGCAGGCCGAGGGTCTTCATCTTCGCCGAGACGTCCTTCACAACCTGGACGCTGTCGCCATTGAAGGTCTGGCGGACATTGACGAGCACGGCATTTTGGCCGTTGCTGGTCACCAGCGTGTAATTGGGCACGATCGAGGGGTGGATGGTCGCGACGTCACCGACGGTGACCAGCCCAGCACTGCCGTTATTACCGGCTTTGATTGGCGTCGCGGCAATGTCGTCGGCATTGGCGAGCCGGTTCTCGACCAGGACCAGATAGAGCCGATGCTGATCCTCAATACGCCCTGCCCCGCGCACCACATTGGCCTTGCCGAGTGCAGTCGCGACGTCGGTGGGGCTGAGCCCGAGCGCATTCAGTCGCGCTGAATCGACGTCGACCTCGAAGCTGCGCGCCGATCCGCCGAGCACGTCGACCGCCGCCACGCCAGTGATGCCGGTGAGCGCCGGGCGCACCTTGAGCACGGCGATCTGGCGAAGCGCTTCTTGGTCGAGCGTCTTCGACGTGAGCGCAATGCCATAGACGGGGAAGACGGTCGGATCGGCCCGCCAGACATTGTAGCGCGTGCCCGTCGGCAGGTCCGGCTGGATGCTGGCCAGCGCGCCCTCGGTCGCCAACTTGGCCTGGGGCATATTGTCGCCCCAGGCGAAATTGAGTTGAATCTCGGCCGAGCCCCGACTGGTCGTCGAGCGGATCCGGGCGACGCCGGGAACGCTACGCAACGCAATTTCCATCGGCCGGGTGATCTGCGCTTCCATCTGCGCGGCATCCCGCTCGCCCGCGTCGATCGACACGACGACGCGCGGATAGTCGATCTGCGGGAACAGGCTGACCGGAAGGCTCATCGCACCGGCGAGCCCGCCGAGCGTCAGCAGGATCATCGCCAGCCAGAGAGCGCGGGCATGGCGCGCCAGGCCCATGCTCATTTGGTGCGCACCTTCATGCCGTCCTCGAGCGCGGTGCCACCTTCGATGACGACCTTGTTGCCAGCAGAGAGGCCCTTCTCGATGACGACACGCTCACCATTGGATGGCCCGGTGACGACATCATGGCGATTAGCAACACCGTTCGCGACGACGAAGACATAAGGCTGTCCGCCATCGTCGAGCAGCGCGGCATAGGGAATGGTGAGCCCGTCCTTGCTAGTCTCGAGCGGCACCTGCGCAGTCAGCGGCTGGCCCGGCCCGACATGGGCGGCAGCCGGAATGCGCGCATAGACCGTGGACAGCCGCGTCTGAGGATCCACACTAGTGTCGATGCTCTCGATCGGCACGGTCAGCGTGGCACTGCCCGCGCCGGTCATAATGTGAAGCGCGGTTCCGAGGCTCAGCCCGGAAGCGGCTTGCGGATCGATACCGAAGCCGGCGCGTTGCGCGCCAGAGCGTGTCAGCGTCGCCACTGTGCTGCCCGGCGCGATCAGGTCACCAGGATTGACCGGCACGGTCTCGACATAGCCGGCCGATCTGGCGGCGAGCGTCAGCCCTTGAGCGCTGCGCTGCATCGCCGCCTGCTGAGCCTGTGCCGACGCGGCGGCACTTCGCGCGCTTTCGACATCGGCATTGCTGGCAAGGCCGTCGGCACGCAGGCGCTGGGCGCGGGCATAGGCCTGCACGGCGGCCTGCGCGTCGCTCGCTGCCTTGGTCATGGCGGCGCGGCTGCTCGGGCTCGGCTCCAGCCGCGCGACCACCTCGCCGGCACGGACCGCGCTGCCAACCGGTTTGTGGATGTCGATGACGATCGCCTCGACCGGCGTGGACAGCGCATATTGCGCCGTGCTGTCCTTCTGCACCGTGCCATAGAGCGTCAGCATCTCCTGGACGCTGCCCTTGGCGGCCTGCCCCAGCTTCACCAGGGCGACCGGCCCCTGCTGATTGCCGTCCTCGCCGCTGTCGCTTCCACCCGAACAGGCGGCGAGCAGCAATAGCAGCATTAAGGCGGATTGGCGGATCATGGCTTCCATGCCTCCCTTGGCGTGCCCGTCAGCAGTTCGAGGGCAATCATTTGTTCGCGGATCGCCTGCTCACTCTGGGCGATCTGCATGAGGCGATCGCGCAGTGCCTGTTCGGCTGCGATCGCGGTTTCCTGGCTCAGGTCGCCGCGCTCAGCCGCGCGGCGCGAGGCCCGCGAATAGGTCTGGAGCGTCGGAAGGCCCTTTTGCGCATCGGCGCGCTGGCGGAAGGCAAGGGCCAACCCCGCTTCCGCCGCGACGATATCGGCGCGCGCCTGAAAGAGCCGTGCGTCATATTCGGCCTTGAGCGCCGCGCGCGTCGCCCGCTCCACCGCTATGCCGCCGCGATTGCGGTTCCACAGCGGCAGAGTGAAGTCGACCGCCGGCCCAGCGAGCGTGTTGCCCGCCGAATCCCGATTGGCATTGACGGTGAGATTGAGGGTGGGGAACTGGTCGAGCACGGCCTTGTGCACGGCGGCTTCCTGAGCGGCATAACCGGCCTGCAGCGCCTGCAGATCGGTGCGGTCGGCCCGCGCCAGATCGAAGAGGACATCGGTCTGCGGTGGCGGCTCTGGCAGCGCCACAGGCGCCAGCTGCGGCAAGGCGCCGGGCGGCAAGCCGAGCAGCTTGGATAGTTCACTGCGTGCCGTCGCAAGATCGGTCTGCACCGTCCGGAGCTTGCTCTGTGCATCAAGGGCGGCGACGCGCGCGGTCTGCAGCCGATCGCCGGAGACATCGCCCCGCGCCGCCGCCTCGCGCGTCCGCTCGAACAACCATTGCTGGGATTCGACCGACTGGCCGGCGAGGGCAAGCTGCGCTTCAAGTGACTGGATCCGCACGGCCTGAATGCGCGCCTGTCCCGCTGTCTGCCATTCCAGCCAAGCGAGATCGAGCCGCACCTGCCTTGCGTTCGCCTTCGCCTTTTCACGCGTCACACCGCGTGTCCGCAGCGCATTGATGTCAAAGCTCAACGCGTTGGCCAGATCGAGAAAAGGGTCTGGCCCGGCCAACACCTTGTTGGCGCCGAGGCTAACGTTTGGATCGGGCAGCAGGCCGGCCGCGAAGACCTGTGCATCGGAGACGCCGGCGCGCGCGCGTGCCGCCTTGAGATCGGGATTGTTGACCACGGCAAGTGTAGCGATGGCGTCCGGCGTCAGCGGCGCGGAGAGATCGAGCGTGACCGGATTGAGCCATGGCCGGCTGATCTTGTCCGCCTGTTCGGCCAACACCGACGCGATGGGCGCATTCAGCGCGGCGGGCATGGGCTCGAGAGGCATTGGCGCATAGTGTGCGCAGCCGCCGGCAAGAAGCAGAGCGAGTGGGGTGAGCCGTTTCATTTGTTCTGCCTTCGCGGAAAGACGAGCGCGATTTCCAGGCCGGGCTCGGCGTCGCGCAAAGCGATCTCGGCGCCGTGGGCTTGTGCGATTGCTCGGACGAGGCTGAGGCCCAGTC
Source organism: Sphingomonadales bacterium (assembly GCA_017304105.1). Classification (GTDB taxonomy): domain Bacteria; phylum Pseudomonadota; class Alphaproteobacteria; order Sphingomonadales; family Sphingomonadaceae; genus Sphingobium. The sequence continues at coordinate 14,950 of JAFKLU010000062.1, read as the reverse complement.
CATGGCCAGCCGTCGAGCGCGAGGATTCGAGCCGCACGAACCGCTCCAAGACCCGGCTCCGATCTTCGGGAGCGATGCCGGGTCCATCGTCCACGACGCTGGCCGTCACCTTCTCGGCGTTACAGGATGCAGTCAGGACGATCCGGCTGCCCGGCGGGGTATGACAGAGCGCATTCTCGATGAGATTGATCAGTGCCTGCGCGATGAGCTCGCGGTCGCCGTTCACTATGCAGCCCGACTGCCCTTTCCATTGCAGTGAGCGCCCCTCATCCTCGGCGATAGGCGCGTGAATCTCGCCCAGCTCCTCGACAAGAACACCAAGGTCAACCGGACCGAAATGCCGTCGCAAACTGCCCTCGTCCAACTCGGAAATGCGCAGAATTGCTTCGAACAGGCGCAAGACATCGTCCGCGCGCTCGACAGCATCTTCGGCAACGGCAGCACAGTCAGGGTCGCTGGAACGATCCCGCAACGTCTCGAGCTGGTTGCGCAGGCGCGCCAGTGGGGTCCGCAGGTCATGAGCGAGATCGCTCGTCACTTGCCGGAGATTGAGGACCAGCCCCTCGATCCTGTCGAGCATCGCGTTGAGCGATGCAGCCACGCGATCGAACTCGTCATCGGCCGGCCCGATGTCCATCCGAGGCGTGAGATCACCGCCCACAATCGCAGCAGCGGTCCGTTCGATCCGTCCGAGACGGCGGCGCAAATATCCGCCCAGCAGGATCGTCGCGAACAGGCCGATGCCGGCCAGTGCGAGGCTGGCAATCCCGAACATTGCGAGGATCGTGCGGTCGATCTCCTCCAAGGGTTCGAGGTCTGCGGCGACCACGAGACGAGAGCCGTCCGGCAGCGCCGTCACTAGCGCGCGCGCCGGATCGGGCCCCTCTTTGGGATCGATGAAGATGATGCGGTGCCAGCCGGTATCCGGCCGCGAGGTGTTCATCTGGCCGGCAATTTTGCGCCCCGCCGGATCGAACAGCGCATAGCCGAGCGTGTCGGGGCCGCGAGATTCCCGCTGCCCGACCGCTTCACGAATGCCGTCGACTCCGTCGTCGTGAAGCTCGGTCAGCAGGCCGCCCGTGGCCTGCTCAATGCTAGCGTCCATCTGCCGCGCCAGCGCCGCATGGGCGGCATAATAGACCGCCGCACCCAACAAAAGTGTCGCCAGCGCGAAGGCCAGTGAAGAGACAAAGGCGATCCGATAGGCCGCGCTCCGGAACAAGAGCTTCATGCAGCGCGAATCCGGTAGCCGACACCGCGCACGGTCTCGATGACGTCGGTCCGACCGCCTTCGTTGAGCTTGGACCGCAGCCGGCTCATATGGGTCTCGACGATCTTGGTCTGGGGGTCGAAATGGAAGTCCCAGACCCTTTCGAGCAGCATGGTTCGCGTCACGAACTCGCCGGGATGACGCATCAATTCCTCAAGCACACGGAACTCGCGTGGCTGAAGCAGCACCGGCAAGCCGTCGCGGCGGACTTCGCGGCGCAGCAGATCCATCTCGACGGGGCCGGCGATAAGGCGCGTGACCACATCCTGAGGCGCGGCGCGGCGCGCTAATGCGTTCACCCGAGCCAGCAACTCGCCAAAAGCGAAGGGCTTTGTGAGATAGTCGTCGGCACCGGCATCGAGGCCCTCGATCCGGTCCTCGATGCGTCCGAGCGCAGTCAGCATGATCGCGGGCGCGCGGACCTCGCCCGCCCGAAGCCGGCGAAGGACGGTCATCCCGTCCAAACCGGGCAGCATGCGGTCGAGTATGACGAGATCGATAGTCTCGGTGAGACCGAGATGCAGAGCATCTGTCCCCGTCCGCGCCACCAACACATTGTGGCCATGCTCCTGGAGGCCGTTCGCCACGAACTGCGCGGTTTCCGGTTCGTCTTCGGCCACCAGGATACGCATGATCGACGATCAGTCCTTGTCGCCGACGGTTTCGTAGCTGCTCTCGACGATCTTGCCGGTCATGGCGTCGACGCCGATCTCGTGGATGCGCTGGCCCTGCTTGATGTCGAACGACCAGCGCCAGGCGCCCTTCTCCTTTTCATAGTCGGACTCGACGATCTTGCCGGGCGCCGCCTTCAGCGCAATCTTCTCGGCCTGGGCCTTCGAGACCTTCGGCGTGGGCGCGGCGTGCGCCAGGGCCGGCAACATCAGGGCAGCAGAAGCCATCGGAAGCAGGGCGAATTTGAGCTTGCGGTTCATCGATAGTCTCCATTTGCATGCGGGATCGCATGCCAAGTGGAATAGCCCCCTATAGATTGCGCAGCGTTTGTGGTGGGGATACATTTTGGAAACCTTAGGCTTGCTTGTCACCCTTGGCATTGCATTGGTGCTGTCATTGCGGTCCAAGACGCGCCATGCACGGCTTGACCAACCGATGGCAGAAGCTGAAGCCTGCCGAAACTCGCCTTCTGGCCATCACTGCGGTCATGAGCGCGATCTTCCTGCTCGCTTTGAAACTCACTTCGGAAGTTCTCGAAGGCGACACGAATGCACTCGATCGTGCCATCCTGCTTCGTGTCCGCGAAGCGACGAATGGGACCGGCGTAGCAGCGAACTGGCTTCGCCATTTCATGTTGGACATGACCGCGCTCGGCAACAACGGCACGCTCACAATCGTCGTCATCGGTGCGGCCGGCTATCTGTTGGCCATTGGCAAGCGGCACCTGGCCATCCTGCTAACAGGTTCATCAGCACTCGGCCTGGTCGCGAGCGGCGCCCTGAAGCTGGCTTTCGACCGGCCACGGCCCGAGCTGGTGCCGCATCTCGTCGCTGTCGACACGTCGAGCTTTCCAAGTGGACACGCCATGAACTCGGCCGTGATCTATCTCACCTTGGCCGTGATGCTGGCCCGAGCCGAGCGCCGGACCACCCCACGCATCTACATTCTGGGCGTGGGGCTGCTGCTGACAATTTTCATCGGCCTCTCGCGCATCTATGTCGGCGTCCACTGGCCAACCGATGTCCTCGTTGGCTGGGCATTCGGCGCGACCTGGGCAGCGATGACAGCCTTGCTGGCGCGGGCAAAATCATTTTGAGGTTGCGGCCGACAATATCTGTCTCAACCAAGCTGCCGCTTGGCGTCTCTATTCACCCGTTCTGACAGCCTCGCGCGGGATCGCCGTCAGACAGATCGTCACGCAAAAGCCCTTGTCGGCTTGTATTTCGATATGACCGCCATGCGCCGCGACGATGGCGGCAACCAGCGCAAGACCAAGGCCATTGCCCGGCGTCGACCGCGCCGCTTCCGAGCGATAGAAGCGCTGTAACAATTGGCGGGTGTCGGCCAAGGGGGCGCCCGGACCATTGTCGGCAATCGCAATCCGAACCGCACCATCGGCGGTCGGCGCGGCCGAAATCATGACGTTTGTGCCGGCCGGGCTGTGTCTCAGGCAATTGTCCAGAAGATTTGAGACCGCCTGGCACAGCAGGCGCCTGTCGCCTTTGATCCAAAGACCCGGGGTGATGGCGCTCGACAGGCGGTGCTGGCTCGCCTCGGCGTCCGGCACGTAGGTCTCCACCATCTGCTCCAGCAGCGTGCCAAGGTCGATCGGCCGCAACGGCAAGCGTTCGGCCATACCCTCGATCTCGGCAATGCGCAGCAACGCGGCGAAGATCTCCAGCAACTCGCCCGCCTCGGCACGCGCCGCCTCGATCTGGTTGACGCGCGCTTCGGCATCGGCCTCGACAAGCGCTTGGTCGATCCGGCTGCAGAGCCGCGTCAGCGGTGTGCGTAGATCGTGGGCGATGTCGCTCGACACCTGGCGCAAATTGTCCATGAGACTCGCGATCCGATCAAGCATCCGGTTGAGCGTGCCCGCAAGATTGTCAAACTCGCTGCCCGAGCCGTCGCGCGGCACGCGCCGGCCAAGGTCGCCGTCGATGATCGCAAGTGCCGTTGCATCGATATGCGCAAGGCGGAGGCGCGTCCTCCAGCCTATCAGAGCGGCGCCGCCGATTCCGATCAGGAGCATAGCCGCCAGCGTGCCGGCAAACAGGCTGACAAGTGTCCGGTCGATTTCCTGCAGTCCTTGACGATCCGCGACGACGACAAGAGTGCCGCCACGGACCGGCGTTGTCAGCGACTGGCCGACACCTCGCCGCCCCTCCCGCACATAGCGGAAGAACTCAGTGTAGCCGGGCCGAATTGCCGCCGTTGCGAGCACGCCTCCGGCAATGCGTCGCCCCTGATCGTCCAGCAGGAGATATTCGAGGCTGGCGGTCGAACGGGCTGCCTCACGGCGATGGACAGCGTTGATCAGCCCCGCAAAACCGTCGTCATGCGCTTCTGCCAGCAGCGCATTGGTCTCCACCGCGATGCGATGATCTAGCTGCAGCTCCAGCGCTTCGTGCGTCACGTCAAATGCGATGAAACCGATGGCCAGCGTCGCCACCGAAAGGACCAGCGCTACCAGCGCAACAAGCCCGAAGGTCGAGCGCCAGAAGCGCGTGATCATCCCTCGCCCCGGATCATATAGCCAGCGCCACGCACGGTCTCGATGGCATCGCTGGCGAAGCCGGCGTTGAGCTTGGTCCGCAAGCGGCTGAGATGGGTCTCGACGATGTTGGTCTTGGGATCGAAATCGAAGTCCCAGACGCGCTCAAGCAACATGGTCCGGGTCATGACGCGGTGCGGATTGCGCATGAGCTCGGCGAGCAGTGCAAATTCGCGCGGCTGGAGGACGATCCGCCGCCCGGCCCGATCCACTGTCCGGCGGTCCAAATCGAGCACGATTTCGCCAACGGTCAGACGGTTGGCCTCGTGGCGCGCAACCGGACGGCGGCCAAGGGCATTCAGTCGGGCAGCCAGCTCGGAAAAGGCGAATGGTTTGACCAGATAGTCGTCCGCCCCGGCCTCGAGCCCCTCGACCCGGTCGGCAATGCCGCCCACGGCGGTCAGCATCAGCACAGCTGTGCTGATGCCGGCCGCGCGCAAGGCCTTGACCAGCGAAAGCCCATCGAGCGCCGGCAGCATGTAATCGACCACCACAACATCGAATTCGCCACCCGTAGCCTGGAACAGGCCATCGCGGCCATCGGTGCTGGCGACGACATGATGACCCAGCTGTTCCAAGCCCCGTGTAACGAAGGCGATGGTCTCGACGTCGTCCTCAACGATCAGGATTCTCATGAACGCTCTCTAGCGCGGCGTGACGCTGGTCCGCCAGCCTCCACCCAAGGCCCGAAACAGGGTGACTTGCGCCTGAGCGACGGAAAGCTCGGCCTGCGCCTGCTGGAGCCGTGCGGTCGCGAGGGAGCGCTCGGCATCGGTCTGCAGCAACCCTGCGGCGGCGCCCAGCCGCACACGCGCAGCAACGCGGCGGACATAGGCGCGGGACTCATCTGCCGCGATACCGAGATCATGGCTGCGGCGCATTTCCGCGTCATAATAGGCAAGAGCCGTCTCGACTTCTCGCAAGGCCTTCAGCACCGCCATATCCCAGTTGGCCAGGGCGCCTCGCTCGGCGGCGCGTGCCTGCTCAATCTTCGCTCGTGCCGGTCCCGTGGGGAAAGACCAGCTCACCAGCGGCGTTGCCGTCGCGTTGAAGACGCCGGTCAGCAAGCCAAAAGCGCCACCGATATTCACGCGCGGATAGAGGTCGGCGCGGGCGACTCCTATGCGGGCTGTGACAGCGGCGAGCTTGTGCTCCGCCTCGCGAATGTCCGGGCGGCGCCGGAGAAGCGCCTTGCCATCGCCGATCGGTGCGATCCCGCGCAGCCGAGGGACCGATGTGCAGCTAGGCGCGAGTTGACCGGCGTTGCCCGCAGGCCGCCCTTGCAACGTCGCCAGCCGGAAGAGCGCGTTGGCCCGTTGTGCGTCCAGCAATGGAATGGCGGCACGGCTTTGGGCGGCGAGCGCAGCAGCCTGCGAGACTTCGAGCGGAGAAATCTCACCTGCATCGAATTGCGCTTGAATCTGGTGGACCAGAGTCTCCTGGGCACGGGCGACGTCGCGCGCGACCGCAATCGCATGGTTCGCACCGCAAAAGTCGACATAAGCCAGCACCGTATCGGCTACCACCGCCACACGGACACTGTCCCGGGCCGCTTCCAATGCTGCGGCATCCGCACGGGCGGCGTGGGCGGCGGCGCGCAGGCGACCGAAAAGGTCCACATCCCAGCTTGCGGTCGCGGCGATGTCCCAGTCCGTCGATGGGACGGCGTTCGCGCTGGGCTGGGCGCGCGTGCCATCCACGGTCAGGCCGCTCTCCAGCCCGGCCTGCGGCAAGCGCGCAGCCCGGGCCTGGCGCAATGCTGCACGGGCGCCGTCCAGATTGGCATAGGCCACGCGCAAATCGGCATTGGCGGCAAGGCTCGCTTCCACCAGCCGGTCCAGAGCCGGGTCGTCATAGAGCCGCCACCAGTCGTCCGGCACAGGCTCGACACTGGCGGGCGCCTGGGTCGCAAACGAACGTGTTGCGCCGGGGGGCGCGGCCCTCTGGAGCGATGGCGTCGCCGCCATACAGCTTGCCAGAAACAGGGCGGCAAGTGGCGCAAGCGTGCGGTTCATGCCGGCACCGCCGGACGCGCAGAGGGCCCGAGGCGCTCCTCACCGAAGCGCGCAAACAGCGCGGGCATCAGGAACAGATTCAGCACCGTCGACGAGATCAGACCGCCAAGAATGACGATCGCCATGGGGTGCTCGATCTCATGACCGGGTGCATTTCCGGCAGCGATGAGCGGCACCAGGGCCAGACCGGCACAGGCCGCCGTCATCAGGATCGGCACCAGCCGCTCCTCCGCGCCCCGCAGTGCGAGGTCACGGCCGAAGACCATGCGTTCCTCGCGCAGGAGATGCTGATAATGGGAGAGCAGCATGATTCCATTGCGCGCGGCGATCCCGATCACCGTGACAAAGCCAACAAGTGATCCCAGCGACAGCACGCCGCCGGTCAACGCCACGGCGGCAACCCCACCGACGAGCGCAAAGGGCAGGCTGAGGCCGGTCAGCGCCGTGATCCGCCCGGACCCAAAGGCGATCCAGATCAGCAGCAGCACACCGCTCAGGCAGATCGCGCCAATCATCATCAGGCGCTGCCGCGCGTCCTTGAGTGCCGCATATTCGCCCAGCAGTTGCGGATGATAGCCCGTGGCGAAGGGTAATTTTGCAACCGCCTCCTCGACCTGCCGGGCAACGGTCCCCAGATCCGCACCCGAAACATTCATCGTCACGTCAAGCCGGCGCTGGCCGTTTTCGCGCTTCACCTCATTGGGCGCAGGCACGATTCCGACATCTGCGACATCGCGCAACCGCACCGGCGCTCCGGCAGGCGAGAGGATCATGAGATCGCGCAGCGCGTGAAGATTGCCACGGACGGACGGCTCGCCCCAGATCGCAACGTCGAACGCCTTCTGGTCACGATAGATTTCACCGACCTTCTGTGCGGCGATCAAGGTCTGTGCCTGTCGCCGCACTTCGCCCGCGGTGAGGCCGAAACGGGCCAAATCGTCGGCGCGCGGGCGAATGCGTATCTGCGGCACAAGCACTTGGCTCTCCAGCTTGAGATCGACCACGCCGTCCATGCCCGCCACGGCATCCCGGACGCGCGCGCCGGCGGCGCGCAATTCGGCCTGATCCGGGCCATAAATACGCACGACGAGCGTCGCACCTGCGCCGGTCAGCACTTCCTTGATGCGCTCGCGCAAATAGGTGAGCACATCGCGGTAGAGGCCAGGATAGCCCTCCACCACCGCCTTGATTCGCGCCAGGCTGGCGTCATAGTCGGCCGTCTCGTCAAGACTGATCCAGAGCTCGGTGAAATTCGGTCCGACGACCTCGTCGGCGGCTTCGGCGCGGCCGATATGAGCCCCGAAGTTGCGGACGCCGGGAATAGTCCGCAATTCCCGGGACGCGCGGATGGTGATCCGGTCCATGGCCTCAATGGACGTGCCCGGCTTCTCGACGAAATGCATGAGGAAATCGGTTTCCCGGAAATCCGGCAAGAACTGGTCTTTGAAGCTCATATAGCCCATGCCCGCGAGCAGCAGCCCAGAGCCCACCATGCCCATGGCAAGCCCAGGCCGCGCAATCATCACCGGCAGAATGGCAGCGTAGCGGCGCTTGAGCAGGACTACAAAGCGCGTGTCGCGCTCCGCCCGCAGCGGCGCGCGCGGCAACAAAAAGAGACAGAGCGCAGGCGTAACCGTGAGAGCAACCAGCAGCGAGCAGCCAATGGCCAACACATAAGCAATGGCCAGCGGCTGAAAGAAGGTTCCGGCAAGGCCACCCAGGAAGAAAATCGGCAGGAAGACCAACATCACGATCAGTGTGGCGAAGACGACGGCCATGCGCACTTCCAGCGAGGCGGCCAATACGACTTCGAACGCCGACTTGGGACTGTCCGACTCCCGGTTGAGCCGAAGCCGGCGGGCGACATTCTCGACATCGATGATCGCGTCATCGACCACCTCGCCAAGCGCGATGACAAGGCCGGCGATGACCATCACATTGATCGTCGCGCCGGTCCAGACGAGGACGAGCCCGGCACCCAGGAGCGAGAGCGCGATAGCAACCAGACTGATGACGGCCTGCCGCCAGTCGCGCGTGAACAGGAATAGCACCGCCGCGACCAGCACGCACCCCGTCGCCAGTGCGCGTGTCAGATTGTCGATCGAGCGTTCGATGAATGTGGCCGGGCGGAAGATCGTGGTATCGACCTTCACGCCTTTAAGGCCCGGAGCCAATTCGGCCAGGGCAGCCTCCACGCGGCGGGTGAGTTCGAGCGTGTTGCCGGTCGGCTGCTTCTCGACGATGAGCATGATTCCGGGGCCGTCGTCGATGATTGCGTTTCCGATCGGTGCGGCGTGGCTTTCGACGACGCGCGCGACGTCGCCAATCCGCACCGACGCGTCGCCGCTCTGTTTTACCTGCTGCACGGCCAGGCGCTGATTGGGCGTGTCGACGAAACCCCCGCCGCCGACCAGCACCGCATCGCCCGCCGCGGCGCGAACTTCGGCGAGCGTGACGCCCGACGCGCGCAGCTGATCAGGATCTACGAGCACTTGCAGCTGCCGGTCGCGCTGCCCCCAGACCGCGACATTGGCGACGCCCGGCACGGCCATGAGGCGAGGCCGGATCGTCCAGCGAACCAGCTCGGAAAGCTGCATCTGATCGAGCTGTTGCGAGGACAGGCCGATCTTCATCGCGCGGCTGGTGGAGGAAAGCGGCGGCATCACCACCGGCTGGCGCACGGCCGAGGGCAGACGCGGCTGCACTTGCGCGATTCTCTCCGCGATCATCTGGCGCGCAGCGGCCATATCGCTGCCGCGCGCGAAAAGGATCTGGACCGACGATAGGCCGAGCACCGATTTGGACCGAACCGTTATGAGCCCCGGCACGCCGTTCACCGCCGTCTCGATCGGCACTGTAACGAGACTCTCGACTTCCTCGGTGGAAAGGCCTGGCCCCTCGGTCTGAATCTCGACCATAGGCGGCGCGAATTCGGGAAAGACGTCGAGCGGCACGTCGCGACCGGCGTGCAGGCCAAGCACGACCAGGAGTCCGGCTACGGCGAGCACGAGAACGCGTTGCGCCAGCGCCAAACGAACCAATCCGCCAAGCATCAGTGCGCGGCTCCGAACTCGGTGCCGAACAGCTCGGCCGCGCCATCGGTCACGATCGCCGCGCCCGGTGTCAGGCCGCGTGCCAGCAGCGCCCGGCCACCGGCCTCGGAGCGCACTTCCACGCGCTTTCGGACAAAGATGTTGGTCGCTGTCTTCTGATAGACCCATTCGCCGCCGTAAATGTCGCGCAAAATAGCGGCTGACGGGACGGAGAGCCCGCTCGTCCGACCGTCAAGCGGCAAGTCAACCGCGACTCTCTCGCCGACCTGGAAAACACCGCCGCGATTGGAAAGGGCATAGAAGAGATCGACGGTCCCCGCCGTCACATTGGCAGAGGGAACCGCCTGCACCCGCCGCGCCTCACGGGCCACACCCCCTCCCCCCAATGAGCGAACCGTGACAGCCGCGCTTTCGTGAACCGCTGCCAGATCGGTGCTGAAGACCGAAACTCTCACCCAAAGCTGCGATTGGCTCGCCAATGCGGAAACCGGAGGTCCAAGCAAGCGCCGCTGAGCCAGCGCGACATTCAGCGATGCTTCCGCCGTGGCAGCGGCTGCCGCCGCCTCGTCTCGCGCACGCACGCTCCCGGCCTCTTCCTGCACGAGCCTATCGGCGCGGGCGAACGCCGTGCGGGCGAGCGCCGCTTGGGCCCGCGCGCGGGCGACGTCGCCATCCGCAATCGCCTGCTGCGCGCCGATCTGCTGGAGATTGCTGCTTGAGCCGGTCGGCACGCCGCCTGCAACGGTCGGCGGAACCACGATCTCGCCCGCCGCCTGTCGAGTCGATACCACAGATGCCTCGACGACCTTGACGGTCTGAATGCCAAGCCGATGCTGGGCCTGCGGTGTCAGGTTCAGCCTGAGGAGTTGCGACTCGTCAGCAATTACGTCTGCGTGTGAGGGCGCGGCAGCCGAATGGGACGCCCCTCCACCGCCACAAGCGGCGAGTGGGATGAAGAGAGCAAGAGCAAGACAACGCATCCGCGAGCCCTAGCGCATGGGCCTTGGGGGCTCCTTTCGTCGACCTTACAATTCCCCAATGTTGCACCCGCTCCTCGCCGACAGAAAATTGGCCGACGGTTTTCTCTGCCCGGCCGACAGATGTCAGCGTGGCGACGCGCATTCTCGTCTCGATCACCCGGCGTCAGGTATCGACCAAGGTGGCTGGAAGAATCAGGATCGCGATGAGGCCCGGTGCATTGTCCGCCAGACGGAACCAGCCCCCATGAGCCTTCATGACTGCGGCGACGAGATTGAGGCCGAGGCCATGGCCCGGACGCGAGCGGCCGGGATCGAGCGTGACGAAGCGCCGCACGACGCGTTCGCGATCCCCTTCGGTTATGCCTGGACCGGTATCGGCGACGCAGATGCGAACGCTGCGGTCCGTCTGCCGCTCTAGCAAGACGTCGATACGCGTCCCTGTCGGCGTGTGAATCAAAGCATTGTCCAGCAGATTGCCGAGAGCCTGCATCAGTAGTTCCGGGTCACTCTGAATGGCGATGCCGTCCGGAACCGTCCAACCGAGCGTATGGCCGCCATCCTCCAGGGACGGCGCAGACATCTCACAGATCGTCGTGACGGGTTGGCTGAGGTCGATCTCCTGGAACTTGCGGGCGACGGCCGTTCCCTCGACCTCGGCGATCCGCAACATGGCCGCAAAAAGGGAGATGACAGCGTTTGCTCGCGGGCGCGCTCCAGCGTCTTCCGCATGGTTGCCGGATCGTCCGGTCGAACGAGTCCTGCTTCGATTTCGGCACACAGGCGAGTCAGCGGCATGTGCTCGACGCCGCTGGCTTCGACGGTCTGCTCCGCATCGCTTCGTTCTTGGCCCTCGGCTTGAGTCTCATCGGAAGCGGATGGAGTCGGCGTCACGGGCTGCGCGTAGAGCCGAGTTTTTGGTGTTCGGCACGCCAGAGTGTTTCTGCCCAGCAGCCTCGGAACTGCAGTTGAGCACCAACATCTGACGAAGCCGGATGAAGCGCGGCCCGAGGCAGCCCGGACCGCGCTTCCATCTCAGACGTGACGGTTGAACCAGTCGACCGGCGCCAGGGTCGGCCGGATCGAAGGGTGGATCGCCTGCATAGCGTCGATGACGCCGTCGGCAGCGTCCTGGCGCACCTCGATCGACCAGAGCCGTCGTCGCGCATCCCATCTGCACCCCATCGCCTTGAGCCCCTCGCGCGCGGCAAAGGGGGCACCGGACGCTTCGATGCGCAGATCGGCCCGTCGGCCGGCATCAACCAGGTTCGCTGCGATGCTGCGGCCATCGCGCGCCTGCATGGTGAGCAGCACGGTGAGTGCCCACGCATCGATCTCGGCGCGATGCGGCGGATAGAAAAGTCCCCTGTCGCTGAGGACCGAGGCCAGTGACCGACCCGCATGACCCTCGGCCAGCCAGTCGTGGTCCTTGAGAGCACAGATCCACGGTTGATCCGACCAGGGAAATCTGGCCCGCCAATGCCGCGCATCAAAGGCCGCATTCCATGCCACCAGCGCGTCGACCCCATGCAGGTGGTGACGCAGCAAGGGTTCATCGAAGCGCAGTCCGGAGAGGTCTGCGTCGGCCAAGCCGGTGATCTGGCGGATCAGCGTCGACAGCGCTTCCCCCGGATCCTCGCACATGGTGAGCGGACAATG
>JAFKLU010000062.1:0-2742 GCA_017304105.1 Sphingomonadales bacterium | reverse complement strand
CATGGTGAGCGGACAATGGACTTCACACGGCCAGCCCTCCGCGTCGATGACCAATTTCACGATCGACAGCTCGATCAAGCGAGCATCGTCGTTCAGCCCGGTGGTTTCCGTGTCGACAATGCCCAGCACCGTCTGCGTGCCGTGCTGGGATGGCGTGAGCCAGAGTTCCTCCGGACGTGGCAGGCGTCGGAGGACGCGATAGTCGCCCGACGCTGCTTCGAGCGCACGCGCATGGGCTTCGAGGGCGCGGTCGCCCCCGAGAGTGAACGGTTGCATAGCAATCTCCATGAGGGGGGACCGGCCGCAGCCGGTCCCAAAGGGGTTCAGGCGGCCTCGCGCATGCGTTCAGCGAGGTCCCCGGCGATCATGTCGCCGAGTTGCTGGCGGTAGGCCTCGTAGACGGGAGCATAGGGCCGATGGGTCATGCTGGCGCCGAGCCGGGCGAGCGCCATCGACGTCGCGAGGCCATGGCCGCAGCCTCGGCTCGCCAGCAGTCGCCCCAGCAACATGGCGGCGGTCAACGCGTCGCTCTCGCAGGCGCTGCGCACGAGGCTCCACTTGCCGAGGTCGATCCAGCCCTGAATCGCTCCCGGACCGCCCACGACTTTCGACGGCACCGAAAGCGCAGCGGCCACTTCGCTCATGTGCACGCGAGCGCTCGACGACCAGGCCAGCATCAGGTCCAAGTGTCGATCGCGTCGCTCGCGAAGTGCAAAAGGCCCGACCGGCGGACTGAGCGCCTCCGGCAAAACGAGTCCGGCGCGGCAGGCGCCGGTGACAATGGAGGGTATGTCTCGCGCCGTGCCACCCCAGGTCACGATGCTTGCGTCCCGCCCCAGATCGCGCACTGCCTCGAACAGGCTTTGCAGCATCTGTCGCTCGGTCATCTCCGGAGCGGAAACGGTTGTCAGGGTCGCCGGTGAAAGCGCGCCCGTCTCCGGGTCACTCTCGAGCCGGATCCAGGACATGCAGCCGATACGGAAGAAGGGCCAGCGCGGGGTCACGGCAGGATCGCGCGCCGGTAGCAGGGCAATGTCGTCCGGGCTCATCCGCTCGGCCTGCAGGTAGCGCTTGTGGGCATCGCGATCGATGTGATGCTCGATGTCGAGCACGAGGTATGTTGTCATGATGGGTCTTTCCGAAATGCCGGACCCGGCCGGCGCCGGAGAGCTGCCGCAGGAGATTTTTTCCTCTCTTCGCCTTCTCTCGGCCCAGAGCGATCGCGATGGGGATGATCGGACATGCACTGACCGGCGCCGACCGAAGGGATGGCAAGACCCAAGGACCGCTGCGCGGTCCGCCCAGAGCCCTGCGAGGGCGACGCTCGTCGTTAGACCGGCGAGCGCAACCGGGTGGGGTCCGGCATCCCGAGGTCAAGCCGAAGGGCGCAGTGGTTTTTTACGCGGGGAGCGCGTAACAACTACGGTATTGCGCCTAAAAGTTAATGAGTGTGCTTTGCCACACATTAACGGTATTGCGCCTGATTCCGAGACTAAAATTGCTGGAGGCGCACGATTAGCTTTTCCACAGAAGCGAATAAAATGAGGGCTCTGAATTAGCCTCGCCAGCTAGCCTTAAGGGTAATCACCTCGCCCTCGACTGTGATATTTCTGACACATATGACGACTAAGTCTGCGTTGAGGATAATAGTGCTTGCCGATTGAGGCCGGCGATCCTTCTAGCATAGGATGGAGCAGCCCAGCCTTAACCATCCGCAGGTCGCCAACGGCATTGCCCGCGCGCGCCACGTCGAACAGGAAGTCGCAGAGCGCTTTGAGAAATTGCGCGTCGCAGCGAATGAGCGCGACGAAGCAGGGCGCCTGACTGCGGCGGCGAAAAGAGTTCGCCAGGCCATCATGAACCCCGACCTTTCCACGACGACCGTCAAGACGGCGCTGGGCGCGATGCCAGCGACACAAGCCCGGCTGATCGACAAAATGCAAGAAGCCAGCGTCGCGATGGCGGCGGCGATTGGGGAATACGAAAGGGCAGTGGGCGCGCTCCAAGCCCAAAAGCTCAAGCGCGAGCTGTTTGAAGAGACGGGAAAGGGAACGACCGCGCGCAAACGCACATTCTCGGCGGATCAGGTTGCGCCCGAGGAAATGCAATTCCTCATCCGGATGCGGGAGCGAGGCGTGCCCGCGTCCGCCATGGATCAGGGCAACGGCTATGACTGCGACTTCCTCGCTCTTTTCTTCAAGGAGCTTGCCAAGCCGATCGACAAGCGCAACCCAATCGGAGCGTGGTGTCGCACCTTTAGCGAAGGCACTTTGGCTCTCCCCGTGTCGACCATGACGGAAGACGAAATCGAGGCCATCCGGATCGTCTTCAGTGTAGTGCGCGATGAGGCGGTTGCCGCGAAAAAAGCGCTGGAGGAAGCGGCCGGCCGTCCCCTGGATATCAGTTTGAACTTCGCTTTGATGATGACCATCCATGCCGATATTCCCGACATCCTCGAACATGATGGTGTTCGGAGAAATCTCGAGACGGCAGAACGTCTGGCCTGGATCAGCGACGTCGCGAAGATGATGACGGCGGCCGGACTTGATCCCAACGATATCGCTCGAGCCCGGGAGATATTGAAAGGCCCGCCGAGGAAGGCGGCAGCGCGTGAAGGCACTGAGCCCGCGCCGACCGTTACGCCTGCGCCGACCGTTACGCCTGCGCCGACCGTTACGCCTGCGCCGACCGCTACGCCTGCGCCGACCGCTACGCCTGCGCCGACCGCTACGCCTGCGCCGA
>JAFKLU010000061.1 GCA_017304105.1 Sphingomonadales bacterium | reverse complement strand
GTGAAATGATCGGTCGCGATGACATCGTCAAAGCCCAGCCTGCGCGCGATCGGTTCCACATAGAGCCGGTAAGAGGCCGAGGCGATGAGCATGCGACAGCCCGCCGCGCGATCCCGCGCGATCTGCTCCAGCGCTCCGGCGCGGCTGTTCGTGGCCACCACCTTATCGGCATAGGCTTCCACGGCCGGCATGATGCGCGCGCGGCTGACGCGCCGGCCCATCATCAGGGCCTGGTTCAGCTCCTTGGAGCGGCCACGGCTCACCAGCCGCAGCACATAGGCCAGCATGATGAGGCCCACGAGCGGCAGGAAGACCAGCCGCCACGGCGCGAGCGAGAGGCTCATATGCACAAGGAAGGCCGCGTAGGTGCCCCTTATGGTGATGGTGCGGTCCATGTCGTAAATGGCAATTTTCTGCACCGCTGCATCGATCCCGGTTTCCAGACGTTATGGGCGCATGAGCCAATTCGGCTTGCCGCGCAATCCAAACTGGAACAGTGTGCAGCCGATGACGCAACCGGCCGAACTCCTCGAACGCGACGACGCGCAGGGCCGGACCGTCGTCCTCTCGGGCAATTTCTCGCTCGCCTATCTGGGCGATCTGCCGCGCAGGATCGATTCCATCCATGGCGAGATCGCGCGGATCGACCTTGAGGGCGTCGAGCATATCGACACGATCGGCGCATGGCTGGTGCATCGCCTCGCGGACCGCACTCAGGCGCAGGTCGTCGGCGCTGACGAGGGCGCGCGGCGCCTGCTCGATGTGGTCGCGCGCAACGATCGGCCGCAGGAAGCGCCGCCCCGGCAGCTGAATCCCGCTCTGCGCATCCTTGATCAGATGGGTGCGGGCACCAAGACCACCGGCAAGACCATGGTCGGCCTGCTCGGCTTCCTCGGCGCGACGGTCATGGCTCTCGGGCATCTCGTCCGTCATCCGGGCCGCATTCGCTGGAATGCCATCGTGCAGAGGCTGGAAGTGGTCGGCGTATCGGCGCTGCCGATCATCGGGCTCATGAGCTTCCTCGTCGGCATCGTGATCGCGCAGCAGGGCTCGATCCAGCTTGAGCAGTTCGGCATGGAAGTGCTGACCGTCAATCTCGTCGGCCGCCTGACCTTTCGCGAGCTCGGCGTGCTCATGACCGCGATCATGGTCGCCGGACGCTCCGGCAGCGCCTTCGCCGCCCAGATCGGCACCATGCAGCTCAATGAGGAGGTCGACGCGATGCGCACGATCGGTGTCCAGCCGATGGAAGCGCTGGTGATGCCGCGCATTCTCGCTGCGGTGATCATGATGCCGCTGCTCGGCTTCTATGCGTCGATCATCGCCATCATCGGCGGCGGCTTCCTGTGCGCGGTCTCGCTCGACATCCCGCCCGTGACCTTCGTGCAGCGCCTGCGCGAAGTGGTGCCGATCACGGATCTGTACGTGGGCCTCGTCAAGGCGCCGGTGTTCGGTCTCATCATTGGCATCGCCGGCTGCTTCCAGGGCCTGCAGGTGCGCGGCAATGCCGAGGAAGTGGGCCTGCGCACCACGTCAGCCGTCGTCCAGGCGATCTTCCTCGTCATCGTGCTCGACGCCATCTTCGCCGTCTTGTTCACCTGGATCGGCTGGACATGACGAGCCCCCCCGCCCCGCCCGCGGAGCCGCCCGTCATCGAGATACGCGGCCCCCTCAATCGATTCGGCGACCAGATCGTCCACGAGAATCTCGACCTCGACGTCTATCGCGGCGAGATACTGGGCGTCGTCGGCGGGTCGGGCACCGGCAAATCGGTGCTGATGCGCTCGATCATCGGCCTGCAACGTCCCCAGGCGGGCGAGATCACCGTGTTCGGCGAGCCCATGCTCGATCGCGATCCCGAAGACCCCGCCCTGCTCGCCATCCGCAAGCGCTGGGGCATCCTCTTCCAGAACGGCGCGCTGTTCTCGACGCTTACCGTGTCCGAGAATGTGCAGGTTCCCCTGCGCGAATATTATCCGGACATGCCGGCGCATCTGCGCGAGGAGATCGCGGCCTACAAGATCCTGATGACCGGCCTTTCCGAGAATGCCGGGCCCAAATATCCTTCCGAGCTTTCAGGCGGCATGAGGAAGCGCGCCGGCCTCGCATCGGCGCCGCCGCGTTCGACGAGCAGACCAGGGAGCTGCAGAGGACGCTCGGCCTCACCGTCTTCCTCATCACGCATGATCTCGATACGCTGCACGCCATCTGCGATCGCGTCGCCGTGCTCGCCGATCGCAAGGTGATCGCGGTGGGCACGATCGACGAGTTGCTGGCGCTCGATCATCCGTGGATTCAGGAATATTTCAATGGTCCGCGCGGCCGCGTCGCCCATGGCCTCGCCGCCACGGTAGAACGGAGCCCGGCATGAACATGAAACGCTCGGCATGGACAGGCGGGAACCGCCCCGCCATGAGCGGGTTTCCAGGGAACAGGGGATAATGGAAACACGATCCAACAATGTGTTCGTGGGCTCGGTGGTCCTGCTGCTCCTGGCCCTCACGGTCGGCGCGGCCTTCTGGTTCTCGCGCATCGGCGAGGGCAGCAAGCCTGAATACGACATCTTCTTCAAGCAGTCGGTGAGTGGCGTCGCCAAGGGCTCGGCCGTCACTTATTCCGGCGTGCCGTCGGGCCAGGTGAAGGACATCGAGCTGTGGGAGAAGGACCCGGAGTTCGTCCGCGTGCGCATCGTGGTCGAGCGCGGCACACCGATCCTGCAGGGCACGACAGCCGGCATCAGTGGCTTCAACTTCACCGGGGTCTCGGAGATTCAGCTCGATGGCGCGCGCAAGGGCGCCCCGCCGATCACCTGCCCCGAGGAGAATGCGGAATCCGTCTGCCCCGAGGGCGTGCCGGTCATCCCGACCAAGCCCGGCGCGCTCGGCGAACTGCTCAGCACCGCGCCGCAGCTCCTCCAGCGCCTCACCACTCTCGCCGAACGGCTGACCGAGCTGCTCGACGATGACAATCAGCGGCACTTCGCCGGCATATTGCGCAACGTCGACAAGCTCTCCGGCGATCTTGCCGCACGGGGACCGGAGCTTGGGCAGACCATCGCCGCCGCCAGGACGACGCTGGAAAGCGCCACAAAGGCTGCCGATGCTCTGGCCGCCGCGGCCAACAGCACCAACGATCTCGTCAACAGCGAAGGGCGTCCGCTTATCGCCGACCTGCGCAAGACGATCAATTCCGCGCGCGCAACGGTCGAAAGCCTGGACGCGACGATGAAGAACGCCAAGCCCGGCGTCGAGACCTTCACGCGCGATACCATGCCGCAGATCGGCCTGCTCGTGCGCGACCTGCGCCAGATGTCGCGTGCGATCCTCGCGGTCACCGAGAAGATCGACCAGCAGGGCGCCAGCGGCATCATCGGCTCGCCCGCGCTCCCGGATTACAAGCCATGAAGGAAAGACCCGCCATGCATCCGCCCGCTCATCGTCGGCTCGCCGGGGGCGTCCTGATCGGCGCAGCGCTCGTCATGACGTCAGGCTGTGTGCGGATCGGCACCAAGCCGCCCGAGCGGCTGCTCGCGATCACCTCGCAGGCTGCGGCCCCGGCCGGCGAGCTGCTGTCCGGCGCCATCGATCAGGCCCTGTTCGTCGATCTGCCCGCAGTGCCTCGCTCGATCGCGACGCTGCGCGTGGCGGTGCGCAGCGGCGAGAACAGCTTCGCCTATGTCAAGGACGCGCTGTGGGTGGACCTGCCCTCACGCCAGTTCCAGGGCGTGCTCGCCGAAGCGATCCGGACGCGCACCGGACGGCTCGTGCTCGATCCGGGCCAGTATCTCGCCCGCAGGGGCCAGATACTGGAAGGCAATCTCCTCGAATTCGGCATCGATGCGACCAGACGGCAGGCCATCGTCACCTATGACGCGAGCCTCATGGCGCCTGACGGGAAGACCGTGATCCGCCAGCGTTTCACGGCCAATGTGCCGGTGACCGAAATCGATGCCGACACGGTCGCTCCCGCGATCAGCGAGGCGGCCAATCAGGTCTCGGCCGCCGTGGCAGACTGGATCAAGGCGCAGCCCTGACCGATCAGGATCGCCCCGGCGCGCGGGACAGGGGGCGCCGGGATCGCCAGTATCCTAGGCCAGACTCTTCGTCGCCTGCTCCAGCACGTCCTTGGACAGATTCGGCGTCGCCGCGATCCGCTCCAGCTCCGCCCGCATCAGTGCGCCGCGCGCCTCGCCGAAGCGGCGCCAGCGGCCGAGCGGAGGCACCAGCCGGGCCGCCGTCTGCGGATTGAGCTTGTCGAGCGCGATGATCGTGTCCGCCACCATCCGATAGCCCTTGCCGTCCTTGCGGTGGAACGCCCACTGATTGCCGGCGAAAGCGGCAAACAGGGAGCGCGCCCGGTTGGGATTGGAGAGCGTGAAGTCCGGATGCCGGCCAAGCGCCTCGACCAGCTCCACCGTGTCGGGATGGAAGCCGAAGGCCTGCGTGGAGAACCATTTGTCGATCACCAACGCATTGCCGGCATAGCGATCATAGAAGGCCTTGAGCGCCTGATCCCGCTCCGCGCTCGGCCTGTTGACGAGGATCGAGAGCGCCGCCTGACGCTCGGTCATGTTGTCGGCGCGGTCGAACTGGTCGAAGGCGAGCGCGGCGCCGTCGGCGGCTCCGGAGGCCACCACATAATTGAGCGCAACGCTGCGCAACTTGCGCGCCCCGCGCGCGTCTGCCGAGAGCGAGAAGCCGTTGCGGGCGCAATCGGCATGGACGGCGCGCCACTCGCTCGCCAGCACGCGGCCGATCTCCGCCTGCAGCGCATCGCGCGCCGCATGGATCGCGTCCGGATCGACCACCTGCATCTGGTCGCCCAGATAGGCCTCGGACGGCAGGCGCACCGCCTCCGCGACGAAAGACTTGTCGAGCGCGGGGTCCGCGATGGTCCGCCGGATCGCCTCGATCACCACATCGCTTTCCAGCGGCCCGCCCGCGATGGAACCGAGCAGCGCGTTGATCATGAGCTGCTGCATCGCTTCGTAGCGGCTGAACGGATCATCATCATGCGCGGCGAGGAAAGCGAGATCATCCGCGCTCTGTTCCGCCTCCACGATGATCGGCGCCGCAAAGCCGCGATTGATGGACAGCACCGGCGCCTGGGCAAAGCCGCTCTTGCGGATTTCCGCCTGCTCATCCGTCAGCAGCATCACTTCCTCGTCATGATGCAGGCCGGTCGCGGGATCGAACAGCGCGTAGCGGATGGGGATGGCCATGGGCTGCTTGACGTCCTGCCCCGGCGTCGGCGGCAGCGTCTGGCGCAGGTTGAGCGTCACCGCGCCCGTCGCCGGATCGTAGCTCGATCGCACGGTCACGCGCGGTGTGCCGGCCTGGCTGTACCATAGGCGGAACTGGCTGAGGTCGATCTCGCCCCCTTCTTCCATGGCCTTGACGAAATCCTCGCAGGTCACCGCCTGCCCGTCATGCCGCTCGAAATAGAGGTCCGTGCCCCTGCGGAAGCGCTCCGGCCCGAGCAGCAGCGCCATCATGCGGATCAACTCGGCGCCCTTGTTGTAGACCGTGGCGGTATAGAAGTTGCTGATCTCCATGTAGGATTCAGGGCGCACCGGATGGGCGAGCGGGCCGCCATCCTCCTGGAACTGCGCCGCGCGCAACACGCGCACATCCTCGATCCGCTTGACGGCCGCCGAGCCCATGTCTGCCGAGAAGGTCTGGTCGCGATAGACGGTGAAGCCCTCCTTCAGCGAGAGCTGGAACCAATCCCGGCACGTCACGCGATCACCGGACCAGTTATGGAAATATTCGTGCGCGACCACGGCCTCGATTGCGTCATAGTCAGGGTCCGTCGCCGTCTCCGGGTCGGCCAGGATGTAGCGCGAGTTGAATATGTTGAGGCCCTTGTTCTCCATCGCGCCGAAGTTGAAATCGGCCACGGCCACGATGTTGAACACGTCGAGATCATATTCCCGGCCATAGGTGCGCTCGTCCCAGGCCATGCTGTTCTTGAGCGCGGTCATGGCGTGGCCGGTGCGCGGCAGATCGTCCTTCGCCACCCAGATGCCGAGCTTGACCTCCCGGCCGCTCATCGTCGTGAAGCTGTCGGCATTGCAGGCAAGGTTGCCCGCGACCAGCGCGAACAAATAGCTCGGCTTGGGGAACGGATCGACCCAGCGCGCCCAGTGCCGCCCGTCACCCAGATCGCCGGATTCAATGGGGTCGCCATTGGCGAGCAGTACCGGATAGGCCGCCTTGTCCGCGCGCAGGACAACATCATAGCGCGAGAGCACATCCGGGCGATCCGGGAAGAAGGTGGTGCGGCGGAAGCCCTCCGGCTCGCACTGGGTGCAGAGCAGCCCGCCCGAGGCATAAAGCCCCATGAGCTGGGTGTTGGCGGCGGGCGCGATCTCCACCTCGGTCTCAACGACATGCGCGTCGCCCGCCAGCGCGACGATGAGCACGCCTGCGTCCATCCGCCAGTCGCCGGCTGCCAGCTCCCTGCCGTCCACGCGCACCTTGAGTGGCGTCAAGCCATCGCCATCGAGCCGCAACGGCCGGTCGTGCGATCCTGCCCGTGTGACGGTCATGCGGGCCTTCACCCGCGTCGCCTGCGGATCGAGATCGAATTCGAGCGCGATGTCCGGCACCAGCCAGAGCGGCGGGCGATAATCTTCGCGGCGAATGACGGGCGGGGCGGCGGCCTGGGTGCTCTGCGTGTCCATAGGCCGTACCTAGGATGCCGCGCAGGCCCGCACAACCGCCGAGCGGCGCGCGGCGCGGTGCGTGCAGGCTCGTCATGGCCCGGCAGAGCGGGTAAAGACATGAAACGAAAGCCCCTCTTCCAAAGCGCTCCAATCATGCCCTCCTTTTTCATCTTCGGCCTCGGCTACACAGCGCAGCGCCTGGCGCACCGGCTGCGCGCCGGTGGATGGCAGGTCGAGGCGACCGGGTCCGCCGGATCGATGCGGTTCGAGGATCGCGTGGCGGTGGAGCAGGCGTTGCGCGGCGCAACCCATATTCTGTCCTCCGTCCCGCCCGGCGAGTCGGGCGATCCGGTTCTTGCTACCTATGGCGATGCCATCCGCGCCGCGCGCGCGGACTGGATCGGCTATCTCTCCTCAACCGGCGTTTATGGCGACACCGGCGGGGCCTGGGTGGATGAGTCCACGCCAGTCGGGGGTGGCCGGCGCAGCGCCCGCACCGCCGCGGACCTCGCATGGCAGGCGCTGGGTCGGCCGGTGCACGTCTTCCGCCTCCCCGGCATCTACGGACCCGGTCGCAGTGTGCTGGAGCGGATCAGGGAGGGCCGGGCGCGGCGCATCGATCTGCCCGATCAGATCTTCAGCCGCGTTCATGTCGACGATATCGTCGCGGGGATCATGGCGGGGATGTACGGCCCGGCGGGCATCTATAATCTGGCGGACGACCATCCCTGCCCGCAAAATGACGTGGTGGTCCATGGCGCCGCGCTGCTGGGCGCGGCCCCGCCGCCGCTCCAGACTCTCAAAGAAGCCGGGCTCTCACCCGCCGCCGCCGCTTTCTATGCGGAGAACCGCCGCGTGGCGAATGGCAAGGCCCGGCGCCTGCTCGGCTGGTCGCCGACTTATCCGGATTATCGCGCCGGCCTAGCCGCGTGCCTGGCGGAGACGCGCGCGCAGGGCGATGACCATGCCGCCGAGCGCCAGCAGCACGCCTGAGCTGGCGAGCGGCGTCCAGCGATAATCCTCGAACAGGGTCGAGATGCCCATCGCGAGGATGGGGATCAGCACGCTCGTATAGGCGGCCGGCCCCGCGCCGATCTGCTGGATCAGGCGGAAATAGAGCGGGAAGGTGACCACCGAGCCCGCAATGGCGAGATAAAGCACGCCCAGCCAGTAGCCCGCGCGCGGCTCGATCACCGGCGGGCCGGTCGTGATCCACGCGTAGATCGCATCGGCCCCCGAGCCGATCGCCATAGACCAGGCCAGCAGCGTCGCGACCGGAATGGTCCGCGCGAGCGGCGAAGCCTGCATCACATTTGCGCAGGAAGCACAGAGCACCGCCACCGTGCAGAGCCCCAGCGCCAGCGCGACATCCTGCGGCGAGGCGCTGATGCTCGCGCGATATTCGTTCACGAACAAGAGCGCGATGCCCAGCACCGCCACGCCCGAGCCCGCGAGAAAGCCGCCCGTCACCCGCTCGCCATAGAACAGGCGCGAGAGCAGGCTGTTGGGGATGAGCAGCAGCGCATAGACCAGCGCGCAAAGGCCCGATGTCAGATGCGCCTCGGCCCGGTACAGAAGGTTGAAGTTGAGCATGAACTGGGCGATGCCGAGCGTGCCGCAGAACAGGATCGCGCGCCCGCTCAGCCGCAGCGACACCCCGCTCATCCGCGCCAGCACCGCCATGCCGAGCGCCGCGATGGCAAAGCGATAGCAGACCGACCAGCTCGCGGGCACGACGCCAAGCTGATCGCGAATGACGATCCAGGTCGAGGACCAGATCAGCGTCACGATCAGGAAAGGCAGGATGACGCCCCCGGTCAGCCGCGCGCCGCTCATAGGGCGGCGAGCGCCGCCGCGAAGGGCGCGACGTCCGCCTCCCTCTGGTGCCAGCTCGTGACCAGCCTGGCGACGCCCTCGCCGATATCGTGGAAGCCGAAGCCCTGCGCGCGCAGCGCTGCGGCCTCGCCCGGCGACAGGCGCAGAAACACCTCGTTGGCCTGCACCGGGTGCAGCAACCGCGTGCCCGCCGCCCGCCCGAGCGGCGCCGCCACCGCATTGGATGCGCGCGCATTGGCGAGCCACAGATCGTCCTCCAACATCGCATGGAGCTGCGCGGCGATGAACCGGCCCTTGGAGAGCAGGTGCCCGGCCCGCTTGCGCCGGCGCTTCGCCTCATAGGCGCGCGCGGGATCGAACAGGATCACCGCCTCGGCGTTCATCGCGCCGTTCTTCGTGCAACCGAAGCTCAGCACGTCCACGCCCGCGCGCCAGCTCAGGTCCGCCGCCGTGCAGCCCAGCGCCGCCACCGCATTGGCGAAGCGGGCGCCATCCATGTGCAACGCAAGGCCCGTCTCGCGGCAGAAGTCGCCGATCGCCGAGACCTCGTCGGGCCGATAGACGAGGCCATATTCGGTGACGTTGGTGATCGAAACGGCATAGGGCCGGGTGTGGTGCACGCCCGTGCCCTGCCGCGCCACGCGTTCGCGCAGGCTATCGACTGACAGCCGGGCGCCCTCGCCCGCGCAGGTCAGCAGCCGCGCCCCGCCCGTCTGCAGCTCGACCGCGCCGCATTCGTCGAGGACGATATGCGCCTCCTCATGCGCCACGATGCCGCCGTAAGGCGGGCATAGCAGCGAGAGGGCGAGCGCATTGGCCGCCGTGCCGCTCGGCATCCAGATCACCGCCACGTCCCGCTCGAACAGCGCGGAAAAGCGCGCATCGAGCGCCTGACTCAGGGCGTCGCCATCATAGGCTGCATCGCTGGCATTGGCCGCCTCGATCGCGGCCAGCACGGCCGGGTGCACGGGAGCGTCATTGTCGGAAAAGAAGCGCATGAAGGTTGGCATGGCGGTGTTGGAGAGGCCCGTCAATCCGCGCGCCGCGTTGTGCCGAGGGGTTATCGTTAACCGGGCCTAAACGCCTCGCCCCTATTGCGGCCATGCAATCAGGGGACATTATGAGCATTCAGACCGCCGCCGCGATCCTCCAGCGCCTCGGCCCCTGCCGCATCGCGCTCGATCTTGAGAAATTCGGGGACTTCGCGCGGGAACTGGCGCTGGCCGGCTGCGACCCCGTGGACCTGACCGAAGCGCACAATCCCAGGGGTGGCAAGCTCGCCGTCTTTCTGGACGTCGCGGGGCCTTTCAACGGCGCGGCCTTCGGCAAGGCGCTCCTCCCGGCCGCAAAGGCGGATTTCCTCGTGCTGCAATCGTCCGGCCAGCCGCGCCATTCGCTCGAATCCGCCCTGTTCGATGCGGGCTGGGAGCGCCATCCCGGCGGGATGATGGCGCATGACTATGCCAGTTGGTCGGCCTATGCGCTGCCCGGCCTCACGCATTATCGGCGCGCGAGTGGCGGCGAGCCCGGCGCGCTGCGCCAGAGCGGCGTCGAGGCGGACGCGCTTGTTGCCCGCTATGCCATGGCCGCCAATCATGTCCGGCCCGGCGACCATGTGCTGATCGACGGCGCGGGCGCGACGGACGGCAAGGCGATCCTCACGGCCCTTTCGCGCGCCGCGCGCATCGATACCGCCGGTGCCGACCTCGCCGACATTCCCGACAACAGCGTCGACCTCATCATCGCGATCGAGCCTCAGGCAAGCGGCGACTGGATCGCGCGCCTTGACGATCATGCCCGCATCCTGCGCTGCGACGGCCGGATCGTCCTCGGCTGGCGGCACGGCCAGAGCGGCCATGCCCGCCCACAGGACTGGGACGCGCTGGTCGAGGCCGTTTCCGCCCGCTTCCTGCCCGAGACGCGCTGGCTCCAGCATGGCCTCACCAATGATGCGGGCGGTCCGCAGACGCTCTATGCGGTTCCGCTGGAGCAGGAGGCCGACTGCGACTGGATGCTGCTCGTTGCCAGCGCCAATCCGCTCGCCGGGGAAGGCCGCGCGGACGAGTTCGATCACCCCGCTTTCCCGGCAGCGGAGGGCCCCTGGCCGGCGCTGGTCAGTTTCGGCGGGGCCTATGACAATCCCTGGCTTTACCGCGCGATGGTCCAGATGGGCGAGCGCCTCAGCCATGATGTCACGCTCGCGCGGCTTGCCGAATGCGTGATCGAGGATGCCCGGCCCGATTCGGCCGATCGCGGCGCCGCGCTCGCGGTCCTGGGCTATCGCATCCTGGAGATGCGCCTGCCGGATCTGGTGCAGTCGATCCTTCCGGTCATTGCCGCCTATGTCGATCTGCCGGCTGATGACGCCATGCCCCCGCATGTCCGCCGCTGGCGCATCTCGCTCGCCTTCCTCGCCGGTCGCCTCAGCGAGCTGACCGGCGAGCGCGAGGCAGCGAAGCGCTGGTATCGCATCGCCGCGCAGGCCGACTGGCGCGATTTCTCCCCATTGCTGGCGACCAAGGGCATCGCCGCCTCTTTTTATGAGGCGCGCCTCCATCTCGCCGACGGGGACAAGGAAAGCGCCCTCGCCTGCTTCCGCGCGGGCCTCGACACCGCGCTCGCGGCCGCCGCTTTCCCGCACGCCGAGCAGATTGGCCCTGCCGACCGGCCGCTCTCCTTCTATCTGCAGGAACTCGCGGAGGTCATCGACATGGGCTCCCAATGCGCCAACGCGCTGGCCCATTTCCCGATGTACGACCGCGATCAGGGGCTGTTCTGGCGACAGGTCGACATGCGCCGCTTCGGCCTCGCTTCCTGGGCCCGCGACCTTGAGCGCGAGAACCAGCGATTGCGGGCGGGATAAGGCGCGGCCGGGCCGCCCATTCGGTTAACCTCTTCCTAACCATGCCCCTTTAGACATCGAGCTTCCAATCATGCGCGCCGGCCGGGCCGGTGCCGGGAGACTCGCGATGAACCATGTGGCCAATAGCTTCGATACCGCAACCGGCGAGGAAGCGCTCCTGAACGCCGATCCGGTGGCCGCGCCGCCGCATGTCATCTTCAACGATGTCTATGACCCGCAGATCAGCCAGGCACTGAAACTGCTCGCCAGCACGTTCACGCGCCGCGACGATGTCGCCACCCTGTTCCTGGAAGGGGGCACGGGCGTCGAGCTGGGCGTAGCCGGTGGTGATTTCTCCGAGCGTATCCTGCAGCGCTCAAAGATCGGCTATCTCTACAGCATCGACATGTGGGCGGGTGACCGCGGCCATGACATGCAGCAGTATCGCGAGGCGATCGCGCGCCTCTCACCCCATCGTCAGCGCAACGCCACCCTGCGTATGCGCTTCGATGAGGCGCTGCCGCTCTTCCCGGACCGCTCGCTCGATTTCATCTATGTGGACGGCTACGCGCATGACGGTGAGCTCAACGGCCAAACCTTCAACGACTGGCTCCCCAAGCTGAAGCCCGGCGGCATCATCGCCGGCGACGATTATCATCCCGACTGGCCGCTGGTCATGGCGGCGGTGGACAGGTTCGTCGTCGAACACGGCCTTGAGCTGCATGTTATCCAGTGCGGCGAGGATAGCTGGAACAGCAAATATCCGACCTGGTTCGCGATGAAGCCCTGAGTGGCGGGGCTCATGACGTCATTGCCGGGAGACGATTTCTAGATGTTCCACGATATCAAGCAGCGCCTCGGCCTGGAGCGCCAGTTCACGACCGAGCAGATGCTCGCCCATGGCCGCAACGTGCTCACTGTCGAGGCGAATGCGCTTATCCAGTTGGCTGATGAGCTAGACGATGCCTTCGCCCGCGCCATCGAGCTGCTGATCGGTACCACCGGCCGCGTGATCGTGAGCGGCATGGGCAAGTCGGGCCATATCGCGCGCAAGATGGCGGCGACCTTCTCCTCCACTGGCCTCCCCGCCTTCTTCGTCCATCCGGGCGAAGCAGCGCATGGCGACCTCGGCATGATGGCGCCGGGCGATGTGCTGGTGGCACTCTCCAATTCCGGCGCCACGCCCGAGCTGCGGCCGATCATGAGCCATGCCCGGCTTCTGGATTGCCCGGTCATCGGCATCACCTCCCAGGCCAGTTCCCCGATGGCGCAAACCGCCACCGTCTGCCTCACCTTGCCGCGCGTGCGGGAGGCTTGTCCCGCCAATATCTCGCCGACCACCTCCACCACCTTGATGCTGGCGCTGGGCGATGCGCTCGCTGTCACCGTTATGCACGCCCACGGCATCTCGCGCGCGCAACTCGAACTGCTGCACCCCGGCGGAACGATCGGATCGCGGCTGCTTCCGGTGCACAGGATCATGCATGCCGGCGCACAGCTTCCTCTGGTCGATGCGGCCGCGCCGATGCAGGACGTGCTCGTCACCATGACCGAGAAGAGCTTCGGCATCGCGGGCGTCACAGGGCCGGACGGGCGGCTCATCGGCACCATCACCGATGGCGACCTGCGCCGCAACATCGACGGCCTGCTCGCCCGCACGGCGCATGACGTCATGACCGTCGATCCGAAGACGATCCCCGACGGAACCTATGTCGAGGATGCGTTCGCGATGATGACAGTCAACAAGATCACCGCCCTGTTCGTGATGGACGCACAATTGCCCGATCGCCCGGTCGGCCTCATCCATATTCACGATCTGGCGCGTCTGGGCATGACGACGCCGGGCCAATGAGCTAAGAGGCTCAACGCCATGACCCAGCCCCGCACCGTCCGGATCGGCGATATTGCGATCGCCAATGATCGCCCATTCACCCTCATTGCCGGCCCCTGCCAGATGCAGTCGCGCGATCATGCGCTGGAGACGGCGCAGCACCTCCTCGAAATGACCGCCGCGCTCGGCATCCCGCTGATCTACAAGTCGAGCTTCGACAAGGCGAACCGAACCTCTGTGGCTGCGGCACGCGGCATCGGCCTGACCAAGGCGCTCGATATCTTTGCGGAGATCAAGGCGCACTTCGGCTGCCCGGTGCTGACCGATGTGCATGAGAGCGGCCAGTGCGCGCCCGTCGCCGAAGTCGTCGACGTGCTGCAGATCCCGGCCTTTCTGTGCCGCCAGACCGACCTGCTGCTCGCCGCTGGCGAAACGGGCCGGGCAGTGAACGTGAAGAAGGGCCAGTTCCTCGCCCCCTGGGACATGGCCAATGTCGTCAGGAAGCTGATGAGCACCGGCAATGACAGGGTGCTGCTCACCGAGCGCGGCGCGAGCTTCGGCTATAATACGCTCGTGAGCGACATGCGCTCCCTGCCGGTACTGGCCGAGACCGGCTGTCCGGTTGTGTTCGATGCGACCCATAGCGTCCAGCAACCCGGTGGCCAGGGCACAAGCTCGGGTGGCGAGCGGCGCTTCGTACCCGTGCTGGCGCGTGCAGCGGTCGCAGTCGGCGTCGCAGCGGTGTTCATCGAGACGCACGAGGATCCCGACAACGCGCCCAGCGACGGTCCGAACATGGTGCCCCTCGACGCGTTGCCCGCGCTGCTGGCGCAACTGCAGGCCTTTGATCAATTGACGAAGGGCCGGGCGGCCTAGAGTCTAGCCTGATTAGATGGAAGCAAGCGATCCCGTTCGTGTCGAGCGAAAGTCGAGACACGGTTTGGCGCACCCTATAGTGTCTGGACCTCGGTCGAAGGGTTCGACACGAACGGATGACCAGAGGTTTCTATCTGATCCGAACGGGCTCTAGAAGCCGCCGCCGGTGAGCTTCTGACAGATCATATCAAGCTGCTCGAGGCTGGAGTAGTTCAGCGTGAGCGAACCCTTGCCTCCCTCATGAGCAATGCCGACCTTGACGCCCAGCAGGTCAGACAAATGCTGCTCCATGGCAACGAGGTCCGGATCCCGCATGCTCGCATTAACCGGCTTTGGCCCACGTGGCGACCCGCTTTCGCGCGCCTGGCGGACAAGTCGCTCTGTCTCACGGACCGACAAATCCTTTGCTGCAATATCGCGCGCCAGCGCCACACAGTCCGGCGAGCCGATCAGGGCGCGGCCATGGCCCATGCTGAGCCGACCGTTGGTGATGAGATCCT
Source organism: Sphingomonadales bacterium (assembly GCA_017304105.1). Classification (GTDB taxonomy): domain Bacteria; phylum Pseudomonadota; class Alphaproteobacteria; order Sphingomonadales; family Sphingomonadaceae; genus Sphingobium. The sequence continues at coordinate 1,743 of JAFKLU010000061.1, read as the reverse complement.
GCACTTCCACTGGCAGATCCAGCAAGCGCATGAGGTTCGCGATGTGACTGCGCGACTTCCCGACAATGCGGGCCAGCGCTTCCTGGCTATGCTGAAACTGCCCGATCAGGCGCTTATAGGCCTGAGCCTCCTCAATGGGATTGAGGTCTTCGCGCTGAATGTTCTCCACAAGCGCAATTTCCAGCGTCTCGGCTTCGCTGAAACCGCGAACGATGGCCGGGATCTGGTGCAGTTGCGCCTTCTGCGCCGCACGCCATCGGCGCTCGCCAGCCACGATCTGGTAGCGATCGTCCGACATGCTGCGCACGATGATGGGCTGAATGACGCCGCGCGCCCGGATACTCTCGGCGAGCTCCTCAAGCGCTTGCTCATCGAACTGCCGGCGCGGCTGATCCGGATGGGGCGTTATCCGCGAAACCGGGAGGAGCTGGACCGAGCGATCCGATGAAGCCTCGCCCTTCCCTTCTCCGCTGGCCGGCACTTCGCGGACCACATCTCCCAGCAACGCCGACAGGCCGCGCCCAAGCGGACGACGGACCGCGCCCTTGGTCTCATTCTCGCTCATGCCGCGATCTCCTGCTTGGGCAACCGGTCGATCAACTCTCGGGCAAGCGCCATATAGGCTTCCGAGCCGGCGCACCGCATGTCGTAGATAAGGGCGGGCATGCCATGGCTGGGCGCTTCGGAGAGTCGCACATTTCGCGGGATCACCGTCTTGAACACGAGATCGCCGAGGCACGCACGCACATCATCGGCCACCTGATCGGTAAGGCGATTGCGACGATCGTACATCGTAAGCGCGATGCCCAGGATGGAGAGATCGGGATTGAAACGCGCACGGATACGCTCAACTGTCTGAAGAAGCTGCGAAAGCCCCTCGAGCGCGAAAAACTCGCATTGGAGCGGCACCAGGACTGACTGAACAGCGACCATAGCATTGACAGTGAGAAGGCCTAGAGATGGCGGGCAGTCGATCAGGCAGACATGCCACCGGTGATTGCCAGTCTCCAGGGCGTTGATGAGCCGGTGGGTCCGTTGCTCGATGTCAATCAGTTCGATCTCGGCGCCCGAGAGATCCTGCGTTGCGGGGATGATATCCAGGTTGGGCACGAGCGTCGAGACAACCGCATCTTCCAGCGCGCAATTGCCGATGAGCAGATCATAGCTCGAATGAGCGCGATTGCGTTGCTCGACGCCGAGGCCGGTAGAGGCATTACCCTGTGGATCGAGATCGATGAGCAGCGTGCGATGGCCCGTTGCGGCCAGTGCAGTAGCAACATTGATCGCCGTCGTGGTCTTGCCCACACCTCCCTTTTGATTTGCGATTGCGATGCTGATCATGAGCGTGGCCCAGAAGATTTTCTCGATCTTCTGCCATGTGACGCAATATGGCTTGTCGGTTTGGCGCGGGAGCGGAGCTGGCTGATGGTCACGATGCTGCTTTCGGGATCGGTGATGGACTGTTCCACGTGAAACACAGCTTGCCAGTCATGGCGGACGATTTCCAGTTCCTTCTCGCTTTGTCGGCCTTTCGGAAGCAACCAGATGGTGTTTTCGTCGGCCAGATGATGGGCGCTGGCCAGAAGGCGATCAAGCGGCGCATAAGCCCGAGCTGAAATCACTGCTGCCGGCGCAGGCAAGAATGCGTTCTCAACCTTTGAGCCAATGATCTCCACGTGACCGAAATGGAGCGCGCGGGCGCATTCGCGCAGGAAGGCAACTCGCAGCGGCCGGATCTCAATC
>JAFKLU010000060.1 GCA_017304105.1 Sphingomonadales bacterium | reverse complement strand
ATGCTGCGAGCCCCTTGTTGATGCGCGCCGGGAGATACGGCCCCTCACAGACCAGCGCCGAATAGAGCTGGATGAGGCTCGCCCCGGCGCGGATGCGCGCATAGGCCTGCGCGGCGTCCGCGATGCCGCCGGCGCCGATCAAGGGCAGCTTCTTGCCCAGCCGCGTGCGGAAATCGCGCAGACGCGCAAGGGCGAGATCGTGCAGCGGTGCCCCGCTCAGTCCGCCCGTTTCTTTCGCCAATGGCGAGCGCAGCGGCGGGCGGCTGATCGTCGTGTTGCTGACGATCAGCGCGTCGAGCCGGTGCGCGAGGCTCAGCTCCGCGATATCGTCGATATCGGCCGGCTCCAGATCGGGCGCGACCTTGAGCAGGAGCGGCGGACCGTCCGCCCCCCGCGCCGCCATGACTCGCCCGAGCAGTTCATCGAGTGCGCCCCGGTCCTGCAGCGCGCGCAGTCCCGGCGTATTGGGCGATGAGATGTTGACGGTCAGATAGGCCGCATGGCGAACCATTGCCCGCACGCCCGTCTCATAATCCGCGATCCGGTCCGCCGCGTCCTTGTTCGCGCCGATATTGATTCCCACGACCAGACTAGCCGGCGCCCGATGCCGCGCCAGCCGCTCCAGGGCGGCCGCCTGCCCGCCATTGTTGAAGCCCATCCGATTGATGACGGCCTCGTCCTCTTCGAGCCGGAACAGGCGCGGGCGCGGATTGCCGTCCTGTGGAAGCGGCGTCAGCGTCCCCAACTCGGCGAAACCGAAACCGAGCCGGCCCATCCGGTGCGCGACATGCCCGTCCTTGTCGAACCCCGCCGCGAGGCCGACCGGACTCGCGAAGTCGAGGCCGAACAGCCGCTGGGCGAGCATGGGATCGGGGACGGGCGCAGCGGGCAGCGGCAGCTTGAGCGCCGCGATCGCGAGGCCATGGGCGCGCTCGGCCTCCAGGCCGAACAGGAAGGGGCGCAGGAAACGGTACATGCTCGGCCTATGCCAGCGCAGCTCTGCCCGGTCAAAGCGCCGGCGGCGCCACGTAACAGATATGCGGACGCTGCGCGAAAATTATCTCCGAAATGGAGGGATGACGATTCCGTCCAATCAACTGCGCGCGAATCAGTCTATCCGATCTTTGCGACCCGAAGGGCTCTCAGTCGTCCGGCTTAGAGACCTTGAACTCGGCGGTCTGGCTGGCTTTTGCCGGCTGGACCGCTTTTTTCGTTCCCTTCACGTCTAATTCGTGCGAAAAGTAGGTCGAATGACGGGGGGACGGCGCGGATGCAGTCTTGCCGCCTGTCCTGAAAGTCGGAGCGCCGCCTCTGGTGTGTCCGGATGGTCGTCGCTCATGGAGAGTGGTCAGGGTCGCGGATGCGTCACAGATTCTCCGTCGCTGATGCGGCTAACATGGTCGCGCTCAGCTATTATGTTCCTCCAGCTGATCTGGCGGACTTTTTCGGCGCCATGTATCTTTTTACCGCTGACCGGCCGCGCGTCGCCGATCATACGCGCGCCGATTTCGCTCAGATTCGCTTCATGCTCACCGGTGAGGGAAGCTATCATTTCGGGGACGGGCGCGTCGTCGAGACCCCCGAATGCTGCCTGCTCGGCCCGACCAGCATGGCGACTCACTTCGATGTCGAGGGGCCCATGCAAGTGGTCGGCGTCACCGTCCTGCCGCTTGGCTGGGCAGCGCTGCGCGCGGGCGACGCGGACAGCGCGGCCGACGACGCCTTCGATCTGACGGTGCGTTTCGGGCCCGGCTGGCGCGACGTGCTGCTCCAGTTACGCGCGGTCGAGGACCCCACCAGAGCCGCGGACATGTTCTGGACCTTCCTGCGCAGCCAGCTGCAGCCAGTGTCGGACAGCGATCGCCGGTTCGTCGCGGAGACGGATCGCTGGCTCGGCGACGAGCAGTCACCGCGCGTCGATGCGCTGCAGGAAGCGACCGGCCTGTCCGCCCGCCAGCTCGCGCGCTGGTGCAATCGGCTTTATGGCGCGCCGCCAAAATATCTCGCCCGCAAATATCGCGCGCTGCGCTGCGCACAGGTGCTCGCGCGCGAGACGCTCGACTGGAGCGAGGTCAGCGGAGACGCCTTCTACGATCAGTCGCACTTCATCCGTGAGATCAAGCATTTCACGGGCCTCACCCCCACCGAGCTGCGCGAGCGGGCAAGCATCGTGATCCGTCTGTCGATGAACCGGGCCGAGATTGCCGGCGATATCGCAAAGCTCAGCCGAATCAGCTGAGCAGTCCCTCAGGCGGGCGGAAACGCGGGCGGGCGACTCGCAAAGCCGCAGCCTCGCGCCCGGCAACAGGTCGCCCGCGCTGAAGACTCCGCGCCGCAATAGCTTTCCTTCTCCCGGCCCGGCGATTTCAGGGTTGATTTCCCGGCTCTCCCGGCCCATCTGCCAATCAGACCAATTTACTCCGATTTGAGAGTCGTTCGCAAAAATGCGCCTGTCGAGCCTTGCCGATTATGCCGTGCTGATGATGCGCACGGCCGCCACCCATTGCGGCGGCGCGCGTGCCAATGCTGCGAGTCTGGGCGCGGAGGCCGGCATCCCCGTGCCCACCGCGCAGAAGCTCGCCAGCCTGCTCGGCCGCGCCGGGCTCATCAAGGCCACGCGCGGGAGCGGCGGCGGCATCAAGCTCGCCCGCCCCGCCGCGGCGATCACGCTGGCCGACATCATCGAGGCTGTCGACGGGCCGATCGCGCTCACCGGTTGCCTCGATCATGATGGCGCCGATTGCTGCGCGCTGGAGCGCCCCTGCGAGATTCGCCCTCACTGGATCGGGGTCAACGCCATGGTGCGCGGCACCCTGGCGCAGGTGACGCTGGCGCATCTGATCGCCACCCCGGCCGCCTTGCCCGCCGGGCTGCCGGTCCCGCCCGCCCCGGCGGCACGGGCGCGGGCCATGGAGATGCTGTCATGAGCGCGCAGGTGAAGAATGCAGAGGCCCTGGCCGCCGTCGAGAAGGCGAGCGACTATGAATGGGGTTTCGTCTCGGACATCGAGCAGGAATTCGCGCCGAAGGGGCTGTCGGAAGATACGGTCCGGTTCATTTCTGCCAAGAAGAATGAACCGGAATGGATGCTGGAGTGGCGCCTCAAGGCCTATCGCCACTGGCTGACCATGGAGTCGCCGGACTGGGCCAAGCTCGACGTGCCGCCGATCGACTATCAGGACGCTTATTATTATGCGGCGCCCAAGAAGAAGGCGGAGCTTGCCAGTCTGGAGGAGCTGGATCCGGAAATTCGCCGGACATATGAGAAGCTTGGTATTCCACTGGAAGAGCAGAAGGTGCTCGCCAATGTCGCGGGCTCGCGCCGGGTCGCGGTCGATGCGGTGTTTGACAGCGTGTCCGTCGCCACCACCTTCCGCAAGGAGCTGGAGGAAGCGGGCGTCATCTTCCGCTCGATCAGCGAGGCGATCCGCGAATTTCCCGATCTGGTGAAAAAGTGGCTCGGCAAGATCGTGCCGATGCATGACAACTACTTCGCCGCGCTCAATTGCGCGGTCTTTTCGGACGGCACCTTTGTCTATATTCCGGAGGGCGTGCGCTGCCCGATGGAGCTGAGCACCTATTTCCGCATCAACGCCGAGAATACCGGCCAGTTCGAGCGCACGCTCATCGTCGCGGACAAGGGCAGCTATGTCTCCTATCTGGAGGGCTGCACGGCCCCGCAGCGCGACGAAAACCAGCTCCATGCCGCCGTGGTCGAGCTGGTCGCGCTTGACGATGCCGAGATCAAATACTCGACCGTGCAGAACTGGTATCCGGGCGATGCACAGGGGCGCGGCGGCATCTACAATTTCGTGACCAAGCGCGCGCTCTGCCAGGGCCGCAACAGCAAGGTCAGCTGGACCCAAGTCGAGACCGGGTCCGCTATCACGTGGAAATATCCAAGCTGCGTGCTCAACGGCGAGAACAGCGTCGGCGAATTCTATTCGGTCGCCGTGACCAACAATCGCCAGCAGGCCGACACCGGCACCAAGATGATCCACAACGGCCGCAACACCCGCTCGACGATCGTCTCCAAGGGCATCAGCGCGGGCAAATCGAACGGCACCTATCGCGGCCTTGTCCGCATGGCGGCGAATGCGGACGGCGCGCGCAACTTCACCCAGTGCGATTCGCTGCTGCTCGGCGACCAGTGCGGCGCGCACACCGTGCCCTATATCGAGGTCAAAAATCCTAGCGCGATCGTCGAGCATGAGGCGACGACCAGCAAGATCAGCGACGACCAGCTCTTCTACGCCATGCAGCGCGGGCTCGATCAGGAGGCGGCAGTGAGCCTCATCGTCAACGGCTTCGCGAAGGAAGTGCTGCAGCAACTGCCCATGGAATTCGCGGTGGAAGCGCAGAAGTTGCTGGGCATTTCGCTGGAAGGGAGCGTCGGATGAGCGCGGTCGTTTTCACGCCGGTCATGCCGGACCTGCTCCGGGGTGACGATGCGACTGGCCTTAAGGGAGTGCTGGTTTGATGAGTCTCGCCCTGCTGATCCTTGCGCAACTCGCCGCCGGCTCGACCGATGGGCCGGACCTCGTCGAGGTCGATCGCGCCGTCGCGAAATGCGATACCGGTGCGATGACGAAGATCTTCGGCAAGGAGCCGGAGCGCCGCCGCGCCACCATGATCTCGATCTTCACCGAGCAGCAGGCCATTGCCGCCGAGCGGCGCATGCTTGCCCAGCGGCGCTATGAGGCGATGAGCAAGCCGGCGGCGGCGACCCCCGAAGCCGGGGCCGCGCCGGCTCCAGCGCCCGCCGTGAACTTCGAGCTGGAGAAACAGGCCCTCGCCGATCGCCAGCAGACGCTCGACGACGCCCGCATGCTCGCCGAGATGCGCGACAGGGCGCTCGACACGATGCGCCAGCAATATCTGACCACCTGCAATGCGGGCCTCGCCCGCGCAGGCAAGTGAATGGAAGATCAAGGAAACATGCTCAGGATTGACGATCTCCGCAGCGAAGTCGACGGCAAGCCGATCCTCAAGGGCCTGTCGCTGGCGCTGAACGCGGGCGAGGTTCATGCGATCATGGGCCCCAACGGCGCGGGCAAATCGACGCTGGCTTACACCCTCGGCGGCCGGCCGGGTTATGAGGTGACCGGTGGCAGCGTCTCGTTCGACGGGCGGGATCTGCTGGCGATGGCGCCACATGAGCGCGCCGCTGCGGGGCTGTTCCTCGGTTTCCAGTATCCGGTCGAGATTCCCGGCATCTCCAACGTGCAGTTCCTGCGCGAGGCGCTCAACAGCCAGCGCAAGGCGCGCGGGCAGGAGCCGCTCTCGGCCGCCGAGTTCCTGCGCCTCGCCCGCGAGAAGGCGGCGCTGCTCGGGCTTGACATGGAAATGCTGAAGCGTCCGGTGAATGTCGGCTTCTCGGGCGGCGAGAAAAAACGAGCCGAAATGGTTCAGATGGGCATTCTCGATCCCAAGCTCGCCATCCTTGACGAGACGGACTCCGGCCTCGACATCGACGCGCTCAAGACCGTGGGCGCCGGCATCAACGCGATCATGCGCGCGCCGGACAAGGCGGTGCTGCTCATCACCCATTATCAACGCCTGCTCGATTATGTGCAGCCCGATTTCGTGCATATTCTGGCGGGTGGCCGCATCGTGAAATCGGGCGGGCCGGAGCTGGCGCTGGCGCTGGAGCGTGAGGGCTATGCGGAGGTGATCGCGGCATGAGCTTGATCGCCGCCTTGATGCTGCTGCAGGGCGCGCCGTCCGCGCCGCCCGAGGAGGACTTCACGGAAGTCCAGGAAATCACAGTGATCGCGGAGAAATTGCGGCAGATCTCGGTCAATGTGACGCGCGATCCGCAGGGCAGATATCAGTGTGGCCTCAGCGAATCGACGGGACTCCTGAAGCTCGACGGAGAACTTTGCGAAGCCACCACCAGGTGCGTGCGCAAGGGCAAGCTCGATCAGGACGCCGTGCGCGCCTGCGTCGAGAAGGCGCGGCCCGCGCTGACGGCCCGCATCCGCGATCATCTCGTCGCACAGCGCGCGGGAGCCGGTGCATGAGCGCGCTCGCCCGCCTGCCCACGCGCCGCGACGAGGCATGGCGCTATAGCGACCTCGATGCCGCCGCACGCATCTGGCCGGTCGGCGAACCGGAGCGGTTGGTCGTGGCGCCGGGCGAGTCGCGCGCGATGAGCCTGCTGCAGGACGCCGCGTCCGGCGAGGCGGTCATTCGCGATCACCGGATCGAGATCGGCGCGGGTGGATCGCTCGCCGTGCATCTGCTCGATATGGGCGGCATGCTCGGCCGCGTCACCTTCGACGTCACGCTCGCCAGGGGGGCCCATTTCGAGCTGAAGGCCGCGCTGATCGGCGCCGGTGCGCAGACCATCGAGCTGGTGACGACCGTGACCCATGCCGAGCCCGAGGCGACCAGCGAGCAGATCGTGCGGGCCATCGCGGCGGGGCAGGCGACGACCAGCTATCTCGGCCAGATCAAGGTCGCGCGCGGTGCGCAGAAGACCGATGCCGCGCAAAGCTTCAAGGCGATGCTGCTCGATCGCACCGCAACCGCAAATGCGAAGCCGGAGCTGGAGATCTTCGCCGATGACGTGAAGTGCGCCCATGGCGCCAGCGTCGGCGAGCTGGACCGCACGGCGCTGTTCTACATGGCCTCGCGCGGTCTCGATCCGGCGCGTGCCCGGGCGCTCATGCTGGAGGCGTTCATCGCCGGCCTGTTCGACGACATGGCGGACGAGGCGGAGCGCGCGCGTTTCGATGCGGCGGCGCGGGCGAAGCTGGAGGCTCTGGGATGAGCAGTCCTGTGGTCCGCCACCCGGAGCTGGCCCTGGACGAAGCCGAGCTCGCCATGCGCGACATGCGCGATGTCCGGGCCGACTTTCCCGGCCTGCTCACGCCCGCCGGCACGCCCTGGCATTATCTGGACACCGCCGCCACGGCGCAAAAGCCCCAAGCGGTGATCGACGCAACGGTCCGCGCCATGAGCGCCGATTATGCGACCGTCCATCGCGGCGTCTATGCCCGCTCGGCGGATATGACGCTGGCCTTTGAGGCGGCGCGCCTGCGCGTCGCGAAGTTCCTCAACGCGAGCAGCAGCGACGAGATCGTGTTCGTGCGGGGCGCCACCGAGGGCATCAATCTCGTGGCGCAGAGCTGGGGCGGTGCGAACCTGCGGCCCGGCGACCGCATCCTGCTCTCGCAACTTGAGCATCACTCGAACATCGTCCCCTGGCAGCTCATCGCGCAGCGCACCGGCGCGGCGATCGACGTCGTGCCGCTGACGGCGGACGGCCGCATCGACCTGGATGCCATGGCCGTGATGATCCGCCCGGAGCACAGGCTTGTCGCGCTCGCCCATGTCTCCAACGTGCTCGGCTCTGTGCTGGACGTGCAGCGCGCCGCAAGGATCGCGCATGATGCGGGCGCGCTGCTGCTCATCGACGGCTGCCAGGCGGCGCCGCGCCTGGCGCTCGACATGCAGGCGCTGGGCTGCGATTTCTATCTCTTCTCCGGCCACAAGCTCTATGGGCCCACCGGCATCGGCGTGCTGTGGGCGCGCGCCGCGATCCTCGCGGACATGCCGCCTTATCATGGCGGCGGCGCGATGATCGACAAGGTGACGTTCGAGCGCACGAGCTATGCGCCGCCGCCGGCGCGTTTCGAGGCCGGAACGCCGGCCATTGTCGAGACGATCGGGCTGGCGGCCGCGCTCGATTATGTCGACGCGATCGGCCTCGACCGCATCGCCGCGCATGAGGACGCACTGGTCGCCCGCACCCGTGAGGCACTGCGCGGGATCAACTCGATCCGCCTGCTCGGCCCCGAGGATGCGGCGGGCATCGTCTCCTTCGCGATGGACGGGGTGCACCCGCACGACATCGGCACTATATTGGATGAGAACGACGTGGCGATCCGCGCCGGCCATCATTGCGCGCAGCCGCTCATGGCGCATCTCGGCGTCGAGGCGACGGCGCGGGCGAGCTTCGGCATTTACAGCGATGAAAGCGACATCGAGGCGCTGCTCAAAGGCCTCGACCGCGTAAGGGCGATATTCGGATGAACGAGGAAACGAAGATCAGGACCGAGGAAGTCGACCATGTCGAGACGCCGCCGCGCGCGCGCGTGAGCGATGTGGAGGAGATGCCGGGCGAGACGGCTGGCGAGAAGCTGACGCGCAAGCGCGACTATCTCGAAGGCTTCCTGAAGCAGCAACCGACGCAGACGGCGGCCGGCGAACCCGGCGGCGCGACCTATGATGCGGTGATCGACGCGCTCAAGGAGATCTACGATCCCGAAATCCCGGTGAACATCTATGATCTGGGGCTCATCTATGGCGTCGAGGTGAGCGATGGGGGCCATGTCGCCGTCACCATGACGCTGACCACGCCGCATTGCCCGGTGGCCGAATCCATGCCGGGCGAGGTCGAACTCCGTGTGGGTTCGGTGCCCGGCGTCGGCACGGTCGACGTCAATCTCGTCTGGGATCCGCCCTGGGACCCGCAGAAGATGAGCGACGAGGCCAAGCTTGAACTCGGCATGCTTTGAGGGGTTGAGACGATGAACGCACCGACCACCACGACCCGCGCCCGCCCCGCCGCCGTCATCCTGACGCCGAATGCGGAAAAGCGCGTCGCCGATCTCATGGCCAAGGCGCCGGAGGGCGCGATCGGCGTCAAGCTCTCGACGCCGCGCCGGGGCTGCTCGGGCCTTGCCTATTCGGTCGATTATGTGAGCGAGGCCGGCAAGTTCGATGAGCGCATCGAGACGCCGGGCGGCACCTTCTTCATCGATGCGGCCTCGGTGCTCTACCTGATCGGATCGACCATGGACTGGCAGGAGGATGATTTCGCCGCCGGCTTCGTGTTCAACAATCCCAATGCCAAGGGCAGCTGCGGCTGCGGCGAGAGCTTCACCGTCTGACGACGGAGCGCATCCTGTTCGTCTGCAGCCAGAACCGGCGGTGGAGACCGACCGCCGAGCAGATATTGCGCGCGCATCGCCGCAAGGTTCAGGCGCGCTTTAGCGTTTGTCCCGATAAGATTGAGGCAAACCCCTCCCTCTCGACACGAACGGAGAACAAGGGCGATTCCATCCAATCAGGACAGACTCCAAGAAGGTGCTGAACGGCAAGCGGATCGTCTGCCCCGACATTCCGGATAATTACGGCTTCATGGACCCGGAACTCGTCCGCCTTCTGACCATGAGGATGGCGCGTTTCCTGCCCTGAGGGCGCCTCAGAACCCCACCGACCAGCGCAGTGCCATGCCGAGATCGTCGGGCATGGCGGCGATGTTGCCGCTGTCCCGCCGCAGATAGAGATTGGCGCCAAGCCAGCCGGGGCCGATGCCGTGCCCGTAGCTCAGCTCATAGTCGCGCTGTCGGCCGCGCGGCACGAGATCAAGCGTTGCGGCGCGCGTCGTCGCAATCTCCTTCTCCCAGTCCCATTGGTCGGGGAGCAGCAGCTGGAAACGGCTGGCGGTGACACGCAGCGGCTGGGAGATGCGCAGGCCGATAAGATCACCGGGGGCGAACATGTCGCGCCCGGCGATGTCCGCGGACCAGCTCTGGCTCGCCAGCGATCCGCCGCGCGTGAGCACGCCGCCGGCCGCCGCGCGCGTCCAGCCGCGCTGCCAGCTGGCGGACAGGGTAAGGCCCGCGACCGGATCGACGCTGGCGCCCAGCCGGGCGAAGAAACTGCGCGCCGATTGGGCTCCGTAAATGGGCGAGAAGCGGGCGCCGAGCGCGCTGGCGCTCTCATTGAGCAGCGACACGCCGGCGCTGAGGCCAATTGCGCGGCGCTGCAGGCCGAACGTCATCGACATGGACTGATAAGGCGCGCGGCGGTCCGTGACAGGATCGGGTGCGCCGGGACCGCGCGAGAACAGGCCCGCCATGTCGCCCGTCTCGATACCGCTGGTGAGCGTGAGGCCTGGCGCGATGCCCTGAGCGAAGGCGGCGGCGCTGCTGGCGCGCATATTGGCGCTGCCGCCGTCGAACGCGGCTTCGGCCATGAGGAAGCTCGGTGCCGTCGTGCCGGTCAGGCGCCTTTCCAGTGCCGGGAGGCCGGTGCGCAGGCCCAGCGCCATGCGCGCGCCCGGCGAGAGCCGGGCGATGATCGTGCCGGAAATCAGCCGCGCCTGCATCTCGTCCCGCGCCGTGAGGCGCAGCGGCCCGACATCGGGCAGGCCGTCGCGTCCCGGCGCGATGGTGAGCGCGAGGTGGAGCGCGGGGGTGCCAAAGTCGACATGGCGCTGCGCCATGTCGAGCGCGGCGACGAAGGTCTGGCTGCGGCCGGGGCGGCGCAGGTCGGGCGTCATGTCCACGCGGTAGGCACGGGCCAGATCGTCGAGCGCGACCGCGCTGATCGCGGCCGGCTGCGCATCGCCCATGGCTGGCGACAGGCTGCCCGCCCCGGTCGTGAGCGGGCTGCTCGTCCCGGCGAGGCTCAGCGTGCCGCTCGGCGCGAAGGCCTTGGCGATATCGAGAATGCCAGTGCCGTAGCGGGCATCGGCACCCGGCGCGCCGACATCGCGCGCGCTGGAGAGCAGCAGGTCGACGATCTGCTTGCCACTGAGATTGGGGAATGCCTGCGCCAGCAGCGCCGCTGCGCCCGCGATGTGGGGCGTGGCGAAGGAGGTGCCCGAATAGAGATATTCCGTGCCCGTGTGGTCGATCGTGAGGACCTGATTGCCGATCGCGGCCATGCTGACGCTCTCGAAGCCGCTGACGCCGGCCGAGAAGCTGCTCACCGTGTCATTGTTGTTGACCGAGGCCGCGATGATGACGAGGCCATGGCCGACGGAAGGCGCTGCCAGCGCCTGAGCCAGCTCGTCCGGCGCGACCATCGGCGCCTGACCGCTCGCATTGTTGCCCGCCGCGATGACGATGATCGTGCCATTGCTGGTCGCCCGGCTCACGGCCTGAAGGAGATTGCTGGGCGGTGCGCCGCCGCCCAGCGAGATGTTGATGACGCGCGCGCCGTTCTGCGAGGCGTAATCGATGGCGGCGGCGATCGCCGAGGTCGGATGGTCGCAGTCGTCGGTGCCGCAATTGGACCGATCCTCGGTGCGCAACGCGAGGACTGTGGCTTCCCATGCGACGCCCATCACATGCCGGCCGTTGCGCGCGGCGGCGATCACATTGGCGACGGCGGTGCCGTGCCCGTTGACGTCGCTAAAGTCGGCATTGCCGGCAAAGTCGCGCGAGAGCGGGCTGATGCGCCCTTCCAGCTCGCCGGTCGGATCGGAAAGGCCGCTGTCGACCACGCCGACCAGCACGCCCTTGCCGCTGGCGCCGGCCTGATAGGCGGTGATGGCGCCATGATAAGCGAGGCCCGTCGAGCGCCGATATTCCGGCGTGTCGAAGACGGCCGCAGGGGTTGGCGTCGGCGTGGGGGTGGGGCTGGGCGTTGGCGTCGCGACCGGACCCGGCGTGGGCGCCGGCGTGGAGCCGACCCCGCCGCCATCGCCGCCGCAAGCGGACAAGGTGAGAATGAGCGCCGTCATGGCGCCGTGCCGAATCATGTGGGTCACGCGTCTGCTGGTCCTGTGCTTTCCCACTGCGTCATCCACCCTCAGCTAGTGCGTCACGGTTAAGGACCCATGCATTGCCGGCCGAATGGAAAAGGCCGTTGCGGCACCCAACTATAGCATCACCCCATATCGGGGAGAACGTGACGAGATGGGCGAGAAGCGCTGCGCCGCTCGGCCGAAGCACGACTTGTTCCTCGCGCCCGGCGTCCCGATCGGGGCACCTTGCCGCCGAGGGAAAATGCAGGCGGCGAATTTTGGGGAACCGATTCGCGATTGGCGTGTTTGCGGCTCCTGGGGCCGGGTGTCGGTCCGGGGGTGCAGACAGCAGCATGGGACGAAGCAGCGACTTCGCCGAGCGGACAATGGGCGGATTGGACGACCGCCCGATCATCCGGGCCGTGCCTGATCGGCAATACCGGCGGGAACGCCTTGCGCTTCGTTCGATCCGTGGGATGGATCGGGCGGCCAACGGTCGGCATGTGCCGCGCGCCTCATGGCGTGCGCCCTGCGCCCATCAGGGGGTGCCGGGACTTACCGCCTTGGCACCCCCCTTTTTCTATCCGAACGGCGCCCGCTGGCTGACCTGCCTGATGAGGAGCCGCTCCAGCGCTTCCGCCGCGCGCGGGGCGAGCGGGGAGCGTGCCATGATCCGGCGCATCGGCTCCATCGGCGGCCCAAAGCGCACCAGCCGCCCGGCGGCGAGCGCGTCGGCGACCTGCTCCTCCATGAGGATGCTGACCCCCATGCCCTCCTCGACCATGGTCTGGATGACGTCCGAAAATCCGAGATAGCGGATAGGCCGGTGCGGGCGCATGCCGGCCAGGGTGAGCTGCCGCTCCAGCCAATGATCTGACAGCGTGCTCATGTCGGGCAGGATGAACTGCAGATCCTCAGGCCTGATCATGCCGCACTCAAGGCGCGCCGCCGTCTCCGGAGAGGCAACCATCGTGATCGGCACATTTTCGAGCAGATGGATATTGGGCAGGCGCAGCGGCGGCCGGCCGACCGTATAGAGCAACAGGTCGATTTCCCGCTTTTCAAGGGCCGAGGCGATCTGAGCCAGCGGCAGCGCGGGCGAGATATCCAGCTCGATATGTGGCAACTCGGTGTAGAGGCGCGCGAGCAGGGGTTTGAGATAGATATCGCGCGAGCGGCTGCCGATCGAGAGGCGGATGCGGACCTTCTCTTCCTCGGTGCCGATGCTCACATCGCGGCACATTGCCTGGCTGGTGGAAAGCAGCGTCTCGGCGCGCTGGAGCATGTTGATGCCCTCAGGTGTCAGCGTCGGTGTCGTGCCGCGGTGGCGGTGGAACAGCTTGTGGCCGAGATGGCGCTCAAGCGCCGTGATATGGTCGCTGACCGCCGGTTGGGAAATGCCGAGCTGATCGGCGGTGAGGGCGAAACTCCCGTTGCGCGCGGCGCGCACGAAGGTGTCGAGCTGACGCAAGGTGAAATTCCCTGGTCGTCGTTGCATGAAGCCCCGTTCCCCATTGCTTCATAAGCCAAAGCTTATGACATCAATAAGCTCTCAATTTCTTGCTTTGGCAATCGTTAATATCTCTAATGCACACAAGAAGCAGCAGGCGATGGGGGCATCGCCGGAAAGGCGTTCTGGGTGGGGCATTGCCAGGCTTTTGATCGCAACATGCGCGGGGCCTTCTTTGCGCCTGCCGCCGCCGCGGCTCCCCCGTCTCGTAACATTCTGTTTCCGATGATTTCTCCGCTTACCGTCACGATCGATTATAACGTCCGGCGCTGACGGGTCGCACGGGCCGCGCCGGTCGCTGCCGGCGCGGCCCATTTCGAACAAGCAGATTTCCGCTCCCACAGGAAGGGGACCATCGCGAAGGCGACGGTCCCCGACTTGTTCAGCTCTGAAAAGCGCTAATTCTCAACTCAGAACCGGACCTTGATGGTTCCGCCCCATGTGCGCGGATCGCTCGGCTGGCCGGCGATCAGGCCGGTGCTGCCCGGCGCGACGGACAGCATTTCAAAATAGCGCTCGTCAAAAGCGTTGCGCACCCAGGCGAAGACGTCGAAGCCCTCGGGGGTCCGGAAGCCGGCACGGAAGTTCGCCAGCCCATAGCCTTCGATCCAGGTATAGGCCGAGGGCGACGGATTGGACGAGAAGCGCGTGCGGTAATTGCCGTCCACGCCGACATAGACTTCCCCGTCCTGCCCCAGCAGGCTCGTCGGCACATTATATTCCGCACCGTAGGAAAGGCTCCACTTGGAGACGCCGGCGAGCGGCTGACCGGAGATATCGCAGCTTGCGGGGCTGTTGCCGGGCGTGCCGGGCGCGGCGATGGGCGTGCCGCTGCCGCCGCCGGAAAGCTCGGGCGGGCAAGGCGCGCCGAGGAACTTCACATATTTGGCGTCGGTATAGGCGAGGTTGCCGTAGAGGTGGAACCGCTCGCTCGGCCGCAGGTTGAAATCGGCCTCGAAGCCCTGCGTACGCACCTTGTCCGCATTGGCGAGGAAGCCGCGCGTGGTGCTCACCTGACCCGCATTCACCAGTGCCTGGAAATCGTCAATGTCCGTGCGGAAGGCCGAGAGATTGAAGATCAGGCGGCGGTCCCACAGCTCGGTCTTGATGCCGGCTTCATAGTGATTGACCGACTCAGGCTTGATCGAGCCGACCTGCACGAGCGGGTTTCCGTTGGAATCGTTGGGCACGCCATTGAGGTTGATGCCGCCCGATTTGAAGCTCTTGGCATAGG
>JAFKLU010000332.1 GCA_017304105.1 Sphingomonadales bacterium | reverse complement strand
GGCTGCTTGCCGCCGGCCGAACCATGGAGACAGACGATGCGTGTCATGGTGATCGTGAAGGCGACCGAAGACAGCGAGCGGGGCTTTTCCCCCACGGCCGAGACGCTGGCGATGATGGAGGCGATGGGCCGGTTCAACGAGGCGCTGGCGAGCGCGGGCATCCTGCTCGCCGGCGATGGCCTCAAGCCCTCGTCAGCGGGCAAGCGCATCGCCTTTGACGGCGCGGCACGGACCGTCATCGACGGCCCCTTCGCCGCCACGCCCGAGCTGGTTGCGGGCTATTGGCTCTGGCAGGTCAGGGACATGGACGAAGCCGTCGCCTGGGTGAAGCGCTGCCCAAATCCCATGCCCGGCCCGAGCGAGATCGAGATCCGCCCGCTTTACGAACTGTCCGATTTCGCCTTCGAATGAGGCGCTGGCGGCCTCAACGCAAAACGCGCGCGAGAAGGGCCTCCTCCTCGCGCGCGCGAAAGCTTGTGACTGATCGGGAAGATCAGGCCGCTTCGAGCTCTTCCTCGTCGGCGGTCTGCACCGGGCCCGAATCCTGTCCCTTGGCGCTCTCATCGCGGTCGACCAGTTCGATGATCGCCATCTGCACCGCGTCGGAGGCGCGGATGCCGGCCTTGATGATGCGGGTATAGCCACCCTCGCGGGTGGCGTAGCGCTCGGCGAGCACCTCGAACAGCTTGGTCAGCTGCGCGTCGTCGAGCAGGCGGGCGTGCGCCAGACGACGGTTGGAGAGGCCGCCGCGCTTGGCCAGCGTGATCAGCTTCTCGACATAGGGGCGCAGTTCCTTCGCCTTGGGCAGCGTGGTCTTGATCTGCTCGTGCTTGATGAGCGAGGCCGCCATGTTGCGGAACATCGCCGTGCGATGACCCGACGTGCGCTGCAGCTTGCGACCGCCAACCTTGTGACGCATATCTCTTTCCTTCGTTCGTTAAGGGGCCGTCTCACGGAACCCCAGACCAGGCGATGCATGAGGGCCACCGCCATGAGCCCGCCCCTGCAAGGGGACTTGGATCGGCGCCCCAAAGCCTATCCGGCCCGCAGAGTCAAGGAAAAGCCGCGCTCCTCCGCTTGTCCCGCGCGTGGGTTGCGCGCGCTACAGCCACTGCACCCCCGGGCTCGGCGCGGCGGCGAGCACCAGCGCGTGCAGCGCCCAGACCATCGCGTCCGCCCGGTCGGGGGATCGCCCCGGGCCTTCATAGCCGCCGCCCGCGACGAGACCCGCCAGCTCCGCCTCCAGCGCCGGGAAATGCCCCGCGAACCGCGCCTTGCCGGTCTCGAACAGCGCCGCCACCGGCTCGGCCCGCGCCACCTTGCCGTGCGTCGCGCGGACCAGTCGCACGGGCAGCGTCACGTCCGCGCTCGCCAGCACCGCGCGCACCATGTCGCCGCCCTGATTCTGCTCGGCGATCACGCGGTCGGCGCGATGCTCGGCCGCCGCCGCCGCCACCCGCCGCGCCCAGCCCTCCGGCGAGAGGCCGCCGGCGGATCGGTCCGCCAGCACATGGGCGATGCCCGCCCGGTCCAGCCCGCACGCCACGATGCCGCACACGCCCTGCGCGCTCGCCGGCGGATCGACGCCGATCACCACGCGCACCAGCGCAGCGTCGGCCGGCGCCCTGCCCCGGCTCGCCTCGATCAGCGCCGCCGGCCAGAGCGTGCCGGAGAGGTCCTGCACGAACACGCCGTCGAAC
>JAFKLU010000059.1 GCA_017304105.1 Sphingomonadales bacterium | reverse complement strand
GCACGCAATGCGCTGTTCGCGGGCTTCGATCCCTTCTTCCGATCCGGCGCTGCGGTCGGTCCGGGCAATGCGCCCGTGCAGCAGGTTACGTCGCTTCCGCTCAAGCTCTATGGCATCCGGGTCAACGAGGCGACGGGCCTCGGTTCGGCGATTATCGCCAATGAAGGCGGCGAGCAGACCAGCTATGCGGTCGGTGATGAAATCGCGCCCGGCATCAAGCTCAAGGCAGTCGCCTTCGATCATGTCGTCATCGAGCGGGGCGGCGCGACCGAAACCCTGTATATCGATCAGTCCGGCGGTGAGGTGGCCAGCAATGGCGCCGAGCCTCCCTCGGCCGGCGCCGTGCCGCCCCCGGGTATGCCGGTTCCGGCTGCCGCGCCAGCCGGTCCGCTCACCTCGGATTCGCTGCGTAGCGCCGTCAGCCTGTTGCCACGCACGGAAAATGGCCGTGTGACCGGCATCGTGACCGGTGCCCAGAGTTCTCCCGCCGCCTTTGCCGCCGTCGGCTTCCGCCCCGGCGATATCATCGTCCAGGTCAACGGCCAGCCGGTGCGCAGCGCGGACGCGATCAACGATCTTCAGAACGCGATCCGGCCGGGCGCGCGCATCTCGCTCATGGTGGAGCGGGGCGCCGCGACCGTGCCGATCAATATCATTCTTCCGGAAAGTAGATGACTTTGCTGCCTAAATTCCGCCGTCTCGCCGGAAGTGCCGCTCTCGCGCTGCTCTGCGCCGTGCCCGCGCTCGCGCAATTGACCCTGAACGTGCGCGATGCCGATATTCGCGCGTTCATTCAGGATGCCGCCCGGGTGACCGGGCGCACGTTCATTATCGACAACCGGGTGCAGGGCAAGGTGTCGGTCGTCACCGACCGGCCGCTCACCCGCTCGGAATATTTCGAGATCTTCCTCTCCACGCTCCGCGCCAACGGCCTCGTGGCCGTGCCGGCGGCGGGCGGGGCCTTCCGCATCCAGCCGGTCGAGGGCATTGCCGGCCAGCCCGGTCAGGTCGGCGGCTCAGCCAATCGAAACCAGTTCGTGACGGAGGTCATCCGCCTTCGCTCGATCGACGCGGCATCCGCGCTGGACACGCTGCGCCCGCTCGTCAGCAAGGATGGCTCGATCACGGCAAACCGCTCGGGCCGCTCCATCGTGGTCGCGGACTATGCGGACAATATCGCCCGCATCCGGCAGGTGCTGGCGCGCGTCGATACCGACGGTTCCTCCACCACGCTGATCGCGCTCAAAAATGCCGGCGCGCGCGAGATCGCGACCTCGATCCAGGCGCTGATCGCCGGGGGTGGGGAAGGCGCGGTGCCGGCCGCCACGGTCGTCGCGATCGACAGCTCGAACAGCATCGCCATCCGGGGCGACGCGACCACGGTCTCGCGCCTCGCCGCCATGGCCCGCGAGCTGGACACGCGGGCGGCGACAGGTACCGAGATCCGCGTCTATTGGCTCCAGCATGCCGATGCCGACAAGCTGATGCCGGTGCTCCAGCAATTGCTCGGACAGGCTACCGCCGGCGCGACGACCACCGCTGCATCGACCTCCGGCGGGGGCGCCATCCGCAATGCGCCCGCTGCCGCACCACCCGCCGCGACACCGGCCGTCGTGACTTCCGGCGGTGAAGGCAATGGCATCGGCCGTGGCCCGGCCGTGGTCACGCGCTATGAAGGCGCCAATGCCGTCATCGTCGCCGCGAGCAGCGACACCCAGCGGATGCTGGGCGAAGTCATCCGCCAGCTGGACACGCGCCGTGAGCAGGTGCTGGTCGAGGCGATCATCGTCGAGATCGGCGACAATGCGGCCCGGCAGCTCGGCGTCCAGTTCCTCATCGGCAACACCAAGACCGGTTTCGCCGCGACCAACTATTCGAACGCGCAGCCGAACATCCTGACATTGGCCGGCGCACTGGCAGCCAATGAACTCAGCACGCAGGAAACCACGGTCGTCGCACCGGACGGCACCCGCACCACCACGCGCACGACGCAGAATGGGGGCCTCGCCAATGAGCTTCAGGGCGCGGCGGTGGATGCGCTGCGCAGCGCGCGCGGCGGCTTTGGCGGCGTCGCGACGCAGCTCGGCCGCAACGGCATTTTCGGCGCCATCATCAATGCGGTGCAGGCGGATACGGAGAGCAATGTGCTGTCCACGCCCTCCGTCCTCACGCTCGACAATCAGGAGGCGAAGATCCTGGTCGGGCAGGATGTGCCGATCGCCACCGGCGAGGCGCTCAGCCCCAATTTCGATAATCAGTTCCGCACCGTGCAGCGCCAGAATGTCGGCATCATGCTGGAGGTGAAGCCGCAGATCAATTCCGGCGGTGCGATCAAGCTGTTCCTCAAGCAGGAAGTAAGCAGCGTGGCGGGGCCGGTCTCAAACGCCAGCAGCGATCTCGTCATCAACAAGCGCCAGATCGAGACGACGGTGACGGTCGACGATGGCGACATACTCGCGCTTGGTGGGTTGCTCGACGACAATGAGCGCCGCACCATCGAGAAGATCCCCGTGCTGGGCGACATTCCGCTGCTTGGCGAGCTGTTCCGCTCGCGCAGCCGCTCGCGCGCGAAGACCAATCTAATGGTCTTCATCCGTCCGACGATCCTCAGCGACCGGTCGGAGGCGGCGGCGATGACCGCGCGGCGCTACGGCTATATTCAGGGGCAGCAGGCGGCCAATAATCCGGGCGTGGAGCCCTCGATCGACGAGCTGGTGCGCGACTATATGGGCGCGGCGCTGCCGACGAGCGAAGGCGCGAAGCTCGGAGACGCCGTGGTCGACGGCCGCGTGACGCCGATCGAGGAGACGCGCTCGCAGGCAGTCGTCGAAGGCGGAAAGGACCGCAAGAAATGAGCAGCGCGCCCGGCGATCTGCCGCCGGAAGGCATGGGCGCGCCCGCTCCGGTGCCGCTGCCGGCGATCGCGCCTGACGAGACGTCCCAGCACGCGCTTCTTCCGATCGATATTCCATACACATTCGCGCGGAGGAATGGCGTCGTGCTGGTCTCCGGCAAGACGGACGAGGATCCGGGCCAGCGCATCGCCGTCGCGCTGCGTGAGGGCGCCGATCCGCGCGTGCTGGTCGAGGTGCGGCGGCATCTAGCGCGCAGTTTCGACGTTTCCATCGTCGATCAGCCCACGTTCGAGCGCTATCTTTCCGACCATTACGCGATGGAGGGTTCGGCCGCGGCGATGGCCGGCTCCCTCGCCATGGGCGGCGACGATCTGGACTTCATTGCAGGCGACCTGCCCACGGCGGAGGACCTGCTCGACAGCGGCGACGACGCCCCGGCCATCCGCCTCATCAATGGGATCATCGCCGAAGCCGCGCGCCAGGGTGTCAGCGATATCCACATCGAGCCTTATGAAACCGGCCTCGTCGTGCGCATGCGCATGGACGGCGTGCTGCGCGAGACGCTGCGCATGCCGCCGCATGTCGCACCCGTGGTGGTGAGCCGCGTCAAGGTCATGGCGCGGCTGGACATTGCCGAGCGGCGCGTCCCGCAGGATGGACGCATCGGGCTAACGCTGGGCGGCAAGATGCTCGACGTGCGTGTCTCGACCCTGCCGAGCCGGGCGGGGGAGCGCGTTGTCATGCGTATCCTCGACAAGGAGAATGCAGGCATTTCCCTCGATGTGCTCGGGCTCTCCGGCATGGCCGACGCGGTGTTCCGCAGCGCGCTGCATGAGCCCAATGGCATCATCCTCGTCACCGGCCCGACCGGCAGCGGCAAGACGACCACGCTTTATGCGGGCCTGCGCACGCTGAACGACGGCAGCCGCAACATCCTCACCGTCGAAGATCCGGTCGAATATGCGATCGAGGGCGTGGGCCAGACGCAGGTGAATGCCAAGGTCGGCTTGAGCTTCGCAGCCGGCCTGCGCGCCATTCTGCGTCAGGACCCGGACGTGGTCATGGTCGGCGAGATCCGCGACCGCGAGACGGCGGAGATCGCGGTGCAAGCGTCGCTCACCGGCCACCTCGTGCTCTCGACCGTCCACACCAACGATGCAGTCGGCGCGATCACCCGGATGCGCGACATGAAGGTCGAGCCGTTCCTGCTCGCCTCCACCCTGCGCGCGGTCATCGCCCAGCGGCTGGTGCGGCGGCTTTGCCCGGTTTGCCGCGAGCAGGTACCCGCCGACAAGTCGGTGAGCGCGCTGCTCGGCATTGACGAGGGCACGCTCATCTGTCGTCCGCGCGGCTGCGACGAGTGCAACCAGAGCGGCTACAAGGGCCGCGTCGGCGTGTTCGAGGCGATCCGCATCGACGACACGATCCGCCGGATGATCAACGAAGGCGGCGATGAATCCCTCATCTCCCGCCATGCCTTCCTGAATTCGCCCAACCTCATCTCGTCCGCGCGCGCGCTCGTGCTCGGCGGCGAGACCAGTGCCGAGGAAGCGATCCGCATCTCGCGGCGCGAAGCGATCGATGCCTGAATTCGACTATGTGGTGATCGACGGATCGGGCCGCGAGAAGCGCGGTCTGGTGAAGGCGGATTCGGTGACGGAAGCCCGCGAGGCGCTCGCCACCCGGAAGCTGTTCGTGGTGAAGATCGCCGAAGGGCGGGGAGCTGCGGGCGGGGAGGGCGCGTCGCGCTCGCGTCGCAGCCTGTTCACGCTCGAACGCAACAAGCTCTCCTCCAAGGAGCTGACCCTCTTCACCCGCCAGCTCTCCACGCTGGCGCAGGTCTCGCCCCTGGAAGAGGCGCTGCGCACCATCACGCGGCAGAGCGAAAAGCAGCATGTCCGCGAGATCATCGGCCGCGTGCATTCCGGCGTGGTCGAGGGGCGCAGTCTCGGTGAGGCAATGAGCCTGGAAGCGAAGAGCTTCCCCGGCCTATACCGCGCAATGATCGCCGCCGGCGAGCGATCGGGCAGCCTGCCTGCGCTCACGGATCGGCTCGCTCTGCTGCTGGAGCGCCAGTCCGCGATGCGCTCCAAG
This sequence comes from Sphingomonadales bacterium, assembly GCA_017304105.1. Lineage (GTDB taxonomy): Bacteria > Pseudomonadota > Alphaproteobacteria > Sphingomonadales > Sphingomonadaceae > Sphingobium. Next base: position 9,373 of record JAFKLU010000059.1, on the reverse strand, counting down.
CTGATCACCGCGCTCGCTTATCCGACCGTGCTTGCCGTGTTCGCGGTGATCGTCGTCATGTCGCTCATGATCTTCGTGGTGCCGCTCGTCGTCGAGCAGTTCGACACGCTCGGCCAGCAATTGCCGCTGCTCACGCGGATCGTCATGGGCCTGTCCAATTTTCTGGCCCGCTGGTGGTGGGCGCTCCTCATCCTGCTCGGCGGGCTCGGCTTCCTGGCGTGGCGTGCGCTGCGCAATGAGCGGGTCCGGTTCGCGGCGGACGGACTGCTGCTGCGCACGCCCTTTGTCGGCCGCCTGCTGCGCGATCTTCACGCCGCGCGCATGGCGAGGACGCTCGCGACGATGGTCGAGAGCCGGCTGCCGGTGATGGAGGGCCTGTCACTCACCGTGCCGACCATCCACAATCGCGTGCTGCGGGCGGCGACGGCAGACATCGTCGAGGCCGTGCGCGGCGGCGGCAGCCTCTCGGCCGCCATGCGCCGCGCGGATGTCTTTCCGCCCTTGCTCGTCTATCTCGCGGCGAGCGGTGAAACGGCGGGTCAGCTCGACCTCATGCTGGAGCGCGCGGCGGAATATCTGGAGCGCGAGTTCGATGCGTTCACCTCGGCCGCGCTTTCCATGCTGGAGCCGCTCATCATCATCGTGATGGGCGGGCTGGTCGCGATCATCATCCTTTCCATCCTGCTGCCCATCATGCAGCTGCAAAGTCTTACAGGTGCCGGAGTTTGACCATGAATGCCGCCGAAACCCCTGCCTCCCCCGCGCCCGCGCCCGCAGAGCGTTCGCCCGAGCGCGAACGCGGCTTCAAGTTCTCGCGACGTTCCGCCGAAAACGGCTTCACGCTGATCGAACTGCTCGTCGCCATCGTCATCATCGGCCTGCTGGGCACGATCGTCGCCATCAACGTGTTCGGCGCCCTTGGCACGAGCAACGTCGCCAAGGCGAAGGCCGATATCTCAACGCTCGAATCCGCGCTGGAGCAATATCGCCTCGACAACCTGACCTATCCCAGCACCAGTGACGGTCTCGGCGCGCTGCTCGCGCCGCCGGCGGGCCTTGCCCAGCCGGAGCGCTATCGTCAGGGCGGCTATATCAAGAAGCTGCCCGACGATCCGTGGGGCCAGCCCTATCAATATGCGGCGCCGGGCCGCAAAGGCGCCTTCGACATCTATTCGCTGGGCGCCGACAAGCAGACCGGCGGCTCGGGCGAAAATGCCGACATCTATTCAAGCGATCTTTAGGACGTCGCGGCCCCCGACATCTTCATCCCTGCTCTTCGGAGCCGGGGCAGGAGGTGGCGGCGATGCGCGAAATCGTTTGCCCGGCGATCGGGGCGCGGCATCGAAACATCATCGCGGCCCTTCCTCCGGTGGGGAGGGGCGTGGGCCAGTGAACGGTTTCACGCTGCTCGAAATGCTCGTCGCCCTGACCATCTTCAGCATCGCCGCGCTCGCGCTGGTGCGGCTCCAGGCTGTGTCCGCGCGCACCTCGGTCGATCTGCGGGCGCGCACCATCACGCAGATCGTCGCGCGTAATCTCATGATCGAGCGGCTGACCGATCCCAAGGCGCCCTCGCTCGGCGCCAGTCAGGGCACGTCTGAAAATGCCGGGCGGCAATGGAGCTGGGCTCAGCGGGTGGAAGCAACCGACGAGGGCCGGATGCTGCTCGTCACCATCCGCGTGGATGCCGGTCCGGGTCAGTCGCCCGCAGTGCTCAGCTTCGGACGCACGCCATGAAGCCGGTTGCGGGGGGCCAGCGGGGCTTCACCATGGTCGGGCTCATGGTCGTCATCGTCATCATCGGGCTCCTGTCCGGCGCGGTGATGCTGACCATGGCGGACCCGCGCGGCCGCATCTCGGGCGATATCGATCGTTTCGCCGGCCGCGTGCGCGCGGCGCGGGATAGCGCGATCGTCTCGGGCGGTGCCGTCGCGCTCTGGGTTTCGTCAGGTGCCTATGGTTTCGAGCGGCGATCGCAGGGGCAATGGGAGTCGATCACCGATGGCCCGCTGGCTTCCCAGAACTGGTCTGGCGACACGCACGCGCAGATTCAGGGTACGCAGGTCCGCATCGTGTTCGACAGCGTAGGCCGCGCCGATCAGCCGCTCAGCTTCGCGCTCCTGCGTGACGGAAACGAAGTGCGCCTGCGCATGGACCTTGATGGCAAGGTGACCAGCCAATGAGCGAGCCAGCGCCGAGCTTCTGCCCCTCCGAGAGCTTTGCCGGGGGCTCGCGGGGCTTCACCCTGATCGAACTCCTCGTCGCCGTCATGATCTTCGCGATGCTGGCCACCACCGGGGTCGTGCTCCTGCGCAGTAGCGTGAACGGGCAGGAAGCGATCCGCACGCATCTCGACGCGCTGGCGGACGTGCAGCGCGGGCTCGCCACTCTGGATGCCGATCTCTCCCAGGCCACGGTTCGCATCAGCCGGACCGACGCGGGAACGCTCGCGCCGGCCTTCTTCGGGCGCGCGGGGCAGAGTGACGAGCCGCTCATGCAGTTCGTGCGCGATGGCTGGGCCAATCCGGGCACGCTGCGCCATCCCAGCTTGCAGAAGGTCGAATATTGGTGGCGCGGCGGCAGGATCGAGCGGGTCGGCTATCCGGCCGTGGACGGCGCCGCTCCGTCCGAGCCCGCGACGCTGTTCGAGCGTGTGACGGCGGTGACGCTGCGCTATCGCGCACGCAATGGCAGCTGGGTCGATCGTTGGGCGCCGGCGAGGCCGAGCGAGATGCCCACGGCCGTCGAAATGGTATTGAGCCGCCAGGGTGAACCGCCGCTCAGCCTGCGCTTCCTGGTCGGTGCCGCGCTCTACACGCCGCCGCCCGAGGGCGAATCCGCGGGGCCGGGCAATGCCGCCTGAGACTGGCCAGCCAGAAGAGCGTGGCGCCGCGTTGCTCACGGTGCTCCTGCTCGTCGCCATCCTCTCGGTGGTGACGGCGGTGGCGCTGGAGCGGCTGACGATCGCCAGCCGCATGACGCGCAACATCGTCTCGGCGGATCAGGCGCGGGCCTATCTCATCACGGCCGAGCAGATGGCGACGCAGCGCATCGGCCAGCTCATTCGCCTGCGGCCCGATCGGCTCACGCTGGAGGGCGGCTGGCTCTCGCGCGATCAGAGCATTGCCGTGCCCGGCGGCACGGTGATCGCGCGGATGATCGACCGGGGCAATTGCTTCAATCTGAACAGCCTCGTGGTCGGGCCCAATGATGGCCAGAGCGAAGGGGAGGATGGCGACGCGCTGTATGATGGCGCGACGCTCGTCGCTCGCCCGGAGGGAATCGCGCAATTCGCGGGGCTCATGCGCCTGCTCGGCATCGATCATGTGCAGGCGCAGCAGATCGCCATTTCCGCCGCCGACTGGATCGACAGCGATCTGACGCCCGGCAATGGCGGGGCCGAGGATGAGTATTACAGCCAACTCACGCCCGGCTATCGCGCGGCCAACGGCCTCATGGCCGATCCGAGCGAGCTGCTGATGGTCAGTTCCGTGACACCGGACGTCTATCAGCGCGTGCGCCCCTGGCTCTGCGCGCTGCCGAGCACTCAGCCTTCACCGATCAATATCAATACATTGCTGCCGGGGCAGGCGGTGCTGCTCGCCATGCTTGCGCCGGACAAGCTGGCGCTCGATCAGGCGCGGCAAGTGCTGGCGCAGCGCCCGGCAGATGGCTATGGCAGTATTCCCGATTTCTGGCAGTTGCCGGTTCTGGTGAAGCTGGGTTTGCCCCAGGAGGTCCAGAGCCAGACGAAGTTGACGACGCGTTGGTTTGAGGTCGCGCTGCGCGCCGATCTCGGGGGAGAACAGGTGGAAGAGACGGTGCTGATCGATGCGGGGACGCGGGGCAAGGTCCATGTCGTCCGTCGCCAGTGGGGCGAGGGATCGTGAGGCACGATTATATCATCCTGCTGCCATCGGACCGGGACGAGATGCCGTCCTGGTATCGCGTGGCGGACGAGCGCATCGTGCGGCGCGGGCGCGGTCTGGAATGGCTCCCGCCCGAGGGTGCAGATGGTGAGGGCGCGCAGGTCGGCAATGCGATGCTGGTGCTGCCGCCCCATGCGACGACGCTGCACTGGATCGCGACGCCTGGCATGACGCCCCGGCAGGGCGCCGCAGCCGCGCGGCTCATGGCGCTGGAGGCGAGTATTGGCGATGCCGATCAGCTCCATGCCGCCATCGGCGAGAATGAGGACCCTGAGGCGCCGCATGTCGTCGCGGTCGCCAGCCAGAGCGCCATGACGCACTGGATGGAATGGGCCAAGGAACATGGGCTGCCTCAGGCGAGCTTCGTGCCGTCCGCCCTGCTGCTGCCGACGCCGGAGGACGGCTTCGTGCGCGGGCCGATCGGCGGCACGGATGTGGTGCGCGGCCGCGATACCGCCTTTGAAGGCGACGAGCAGGCCGCCGCGTTCATCATAGGCGACGCACCGGTGACGCAAGTGCCGGCCGACAGCATCGACGATGCACTGCTCATGGCTCTGGAGGAGCCGCCGCTCGATCTGCGCCAGGGCCGCTATGCCCGTCGCGCCCCGGCCATGTTCGACGGCGCAAGGCTCAGGCGGATCGCGATCATGATCGGCTGCATCGCGCTGTGCAGCCTGCTCATTTCGCTCCTCACGATCATTCGCCTCCATGCCGAGGCATCGCGGCTCGACGCGCAGACGGTGGCGCTGGCCAAGACCATTGATCCCGAGATCGACGATCCTCAGGTGGCGGAGGCCCGCATGTCCGGCCTGCTGGCCATGCGCGGAGGGCGGGGCGGCTTCACGGGCATGATGGCGGGCATCATGATCGCGCTGCAGGCCAATGCCAATGTGACGCTGACGAACGTCAATCAATCGGCGGATGGCTCGCTGCGCCTGCAGCTCTCCGCTAATCGCGCCGAGGAGATCAACGACGTGCTGATCGCTTTCCAGGAAGCGGGCTGGCGGATCAGCGCCAACGCCGTCCAGCAGCGCGGTGCGCGGCTGGTGGCCGATATCATGGTGGTGCGCTGATGCAGAACATCCGCAACTGGTGGATCAACCACAGCGAGAATGAGCAGCGCTTCATGATCGCGCTGGCGGTCATCGCGGCCGCGATCTTCCTCTGGCTGGGCATATGGCGGCCGGTCGAGAACAGCCTCGCGTCGGGCTGGGAACGGCAGGGCGCGGCGCTCGATCGCTATGCGAGCGTGCGCGCCAAAGTGGCCGAGCTGCGCAAGCGTCCGGCCCAGCGCGCGCAGGAAAATCGCGTGCCGATCGACCAGCTCATCGGCCAGAGCGCCGCCGAAGCCGGTTTCACGCTTGATCGCGCCACGCAGCAAGGGACGGGCCGCATGTCGGTGAACATCGCCTCGGCGCGGATCGGTCCGTTGCTCCAGTGGATCGCCACACTCGAACAGGGCGGCATCAGCGTGCAGACCATCGCCATCATCCCCGGCGCGGCGGAGGGAACGGTTGCCATGCAGGCGGTCTTCACGGAGCCGCAGCCATGAGCGGATGGTTTCGCACTACGCGCGCCAGGGTGATGCTGGTGGTCATCCTCGCCATCGCGCTGCTGGTGACATGGCCGCTGCGCGCGGCTTTCAGCATCTTCGGCCTCAAGGACATGGGCGTGGCTGCACGGTCTCTGCGCGGGCCGATCTGGTGGGGTGGGGCGGAGCAACTCCAGATTCGCGGCGTGGAGCTGGGCACGGTCAGCGTGTTCCTCAATCCCCTGCCGCTCCTGATCGGGCGCGTGCGGGTCGATCTGGTCCGGCGGCTGGGCGATCCAGAGGATATCGTGGGCGCGATCACCATCGGCTGGGGCAGGCGAGGCATAGACGGCGTCACCGGCGCTCTGGCGCTGGCGGCACCGCTGGCGCCGCTGCCGGTCAGCCGCGTCGAGTTCGAGGATTTGAGCATCCAGTTCGCCGGCGGCCAGTGCGTCGATGCGAAAGGGCGGGTGCGCGCCCGCGTGCCCGCGATCATCAGCGGCCTCGCTCTTGCCAACGGCCTCACCGGCGAGGCGCGCTGCGCCGGCGATGCGGTGGAGCTGCCGCTGGTCAGCCAGTCGGGGCAGGAGCAGTTGACGGTCCGGGTGACCGCCGATGGCGCCTATCAGGCGACGATGCGCGTGCGCACGGTCGATCCGCTGCTGACCGGCGCGCTCGGCGCCAGCGGTTTCCGCTCGGTTGGCGGCGAGCAGGTGCTGCGGACGGTCGGCCATCTGTGATCCTCTGAAGGCGATCGATCGACCATGTCCTCTCTCGCCAATGATGCCGCGCGCTTGCTGATTGGCAGTGGCGTCGGCGCGATCTTCGGCAGCTTCCTGGGCGCGCTCGTCATGCGCTGGCCACGTGGCGAGTCGGTCATGCGGGGCCGCTCCCGCTGCGATCATTGCGGCAGGACGCTGGGTGCCGTCGAGTTGATCCCGCTGCTCGGCTCGCTCATCGCGCGCGGGCGTTGCCGCCATTGCAGCGGCCTCATCGATCCAACCCATGCGCTGATGGAACTCGGCGCTGCCATGATTGGCGGCCTTTCGCTTTGGCTTCTGCCGCTTCCGGCCGCCATCCTGTTCATGATCGGCGGCTGGCTGCTGCAGGCCCTCGCCGTGCTCGATGCGCGCCATTTCTGGCTTCCCGACAAGCTGACCCTGCCGCTCGCCGCGCTGGGCCTGACATTGGGCGACTGGGTATTGCCGGCGCCTTTTCCCGACCGGCTCATCGGTGCCGCGCTTGGCTATGGGGGGCTGTTCGTCATCGCCATCCTCTACCGGCGGCTGCGGGGCAGGGAGGGGCTCGGCCTTGGTGATGCCAAGCTGCTGGGCGCGATCGGCGCCTGGACGGGCTGGCAGCTCTTGCCGCTCGTGCTGCTCTGCGCGAGTCTCGCCGGCCTCGCCTGGGCGCTTCTCCTTAAGCTGCGCGGTCACGATGTGGGGCGCACGACGCGGCTGCCCTTCGGTACCTTACTGTGCGCCGCGGTGCTTCCGGCGGCCGGGGTCGGCGTGGCGCTCGGGCTGGTAGTCGCCACGCCCTACTGACCTTGCCCCATAGGCGGCAAGGGACGGAACCCTGCCATCATGACCAAGAGTTCATGATCCGATCATCCCCCGCCAAGGCGCAGCGGCCTATCCCCCAGCAGCCGGAGGCAACCGACACGGGGACGACCCATTACCAAGCCGATCTTCTTCGATCCGACTGGCCGCCGCAGTCTCTGGGCGCGACGCGGACTGGCGGGCGGACTGCTGCTCATTCTCCTCGCTGCCATCGCCTTTGCGACGACGCTGGTCGAGGTCGCCCCCGGCAGCGCGCTGGCACTGCCGTTTCCGCATTTTCGCCCCGCGCATCTGGCCGGCGCGGCCCGTTCCCATGCCTCCATGCACAGCTGGCTACCGCACTGGCTGGGCGGGCAGGGCGGGCGAGCGCGGGCAGAGCCGCTTTCAATCGGCTTTTACGTACCGGAGGATGAGCGCAGCCTTGCCTCGCTGCGGCGTCATCTGAAGCAGCTGGACTGGGCCGTCCCCGCGATTGTCAGCGTCTCCGGACCGGACCACGCCCTGCACGTCGCGCAAGATCCCGGCTTCGATCGGCTGATCGCCAATGCGCGACATGCGCCCCGCGTGCTGCCGATGGTTCAGAATATCGGTGCCGGTTCATGGGAGGGCGCCAGCACTGCCCGCCTGCTCGCGGACCGGGTGGCCAGCAGAAGCCTTGCTGCCCAGCTTGCGGCACTGGTGGCGCGTCGCAATCAGGCCGGACTGGTGATGGACTTCGAGGCGCTGCCGCCGGGAAGCATGGACGACTACCTCCGCTTCCTGCGCGATCTGCGCGCGGCCCTGCCGCGGGGCGACCAGCTCGCCGTCACCGCGCCGGCGGGCGAGGCGGGCTGGCCCTTGCGTCAATTGGGGCACGTGGCCGACCGGGTGATCTTCATGGCTTATGATCAGCATTGGCAAGGCGGCCAGCCCGGCCCCATCGCGGCGCAGGACTGGTTCGTGGAGGAGGTGCAGGATGCGCTGCGCCGTATCGGACCGGACAGGCTCGTCGTCGCGCTCGGCAGCTATGGCTATGACTGGCACGGTCAGGGCACCGATGCCCTCTCTCTGGAGGAGGCGTGGCTCGCCGCGCATGACAGCGACGCGCCGATCCAGTTCGACGCGGGCAGCGGCAATGCCGGCTTCGCCTATGATGAGGGCAGCACGCACCATCAAACCTGGATGCTGGACGCCGCGACGAGCTGGAACGAGATGCAGGCGCTGCGCCACCTCGGTATCACGGGCGTCGCGCTGTGGCGCCTTGGCAGCGAGGACCCCGGCTTCTGGTCCGATCTTGCTTCCTTCCGCAGCGATGGCCGCCCGGACCTGCGGCATATCAACAGCACGCTCAACACGGATGTCGAGGGCACCGGCGAGATACTGCGCATCACCGCCACCCCATCGGATGGCCAGCGCACGCTTGGCTTCGATGGACAGGGCATGATCTCGCGAGAGCGCTACGATGTGCTGCCGACGCCCTATCAGGTCGAGCGCACGGGGGCGCAGCGCCGCATGGTGGCGCTGACGTTCGATGACGGGCCGGACCCGACATGGACGCCCAAAATCCTCGCCATATTGGAGCAGGAACATGTGCCTGCGACATTCTTCGTGGTTGGCGAGAATGCGCTGGAGCATCCGCAGCTTCTGCGCCGCATCGTCGCGGATGGGGGCGAGATCGGCAATCACACCTATCTTCACCCAAATCTCGCCAATGCCTCCGCCGAACAGACTCTGCTGGAGCTGAACGCCACCCAGCGTCTGGTTCAGGCTTATACCGGCCGGTCCATGCGGCTGTTCCGCGCGCCCTATTTCGGGGATGCCGAGCCGACCACGGCCGACGAACTCCTGCCCGCGCTCGCGGCGCAGCAGGCCGGCTATACCGTGATCGGCCTGCACGTGGACCCTAATGACTGGCAGCGGCCTCAGGCCGACCGCATCGTGAGCGAAGTCGATCGCCAGGTGCGGGCCGCGACGCCCGATCGCTCCGAGAACGTCATCCTCCTCCACGATGGCGGCGGCGAGCGTTCGCAAACGGTGGCGGCGCTCCCCCGCATCATCGCGAACCTGCGGGCGCAGGGCTATCGCTTCGTGCCGGTCTCGCAGCTTGCGGGGCTGTCGCAGGCCGAGGCGATGCCGCCGGTGAGGGCCGACGATCTGCTTGCCGTGCGCATTGATGTCGCCATCTTCGTCGTGCTCGCCGCCGCCATGGCGCTGCTCGGCTGGCTCTTCTACGTGGCGATCTCGCTCGGGATTGCGCGCGCAGTGCTCATGGCGGCGCTCGCCTGGTTCCAGTCGCGCCGCCGCCGGGTCGTGCCGCCCGTCTTCGCGCCGAGCGTCTCGGTCATCATCCCCGCCTACAACGAGGAGCGGGT
>JAFKLU010000331.1 GCA_017304105.1 Sphingomonadales bacterium | reverse complement strand
AGCCCCCTTCTTCCGTTCGGCCGCATTGCTCGAACCGGCCGAACGGATCCGCGGGGACTGGCTCAGCTCCGGGGCGGCTCGACCCAGCCGATGGTGCCGTCATTGCGGCGATAGACCATGTTGAAAGCTTCGGTGCCGCTGTTCACGAACAGCAGCGCATTGGTGTTGCGCAGATCAAGCATCATGACGGCATCCGAGACGCTCGCCTTGGGGATGTCCACGCGCATCTCGGCGATGATGGCCGGCGCCTCCGCGGTAACCTCGCGGTCCTCCTCATAGCCGCTGCTCTGGAAGACGACGTAGCTGGCATTGTCGATGCCGTTGCCCACGTCGATGCCCTCGTCGGTCGCGGTGCGCTGCGCCTCGGCTGCGGCGCTCTGCTCATGGCGATCCTTCAGGCGCCGCATGTAGCGACGGAGCTGCTTGTCGATGCGGTCGGCCGCCTGATCGAAGGCGACATGCACGTCCTGGGCCTCACCCGATCCCTTGAGGATAAGGCCGGCCATGACATGGCAGACGATATCGCAGCGGAAGCCACCATGGGCGCCCAGACCGAAGGTGACGTTGGAGGAGATGGCGCGGGAGAAATATTTGTCGGTTATGCCCTGCAGGCGGGTGGTGACATGCGTTTGGAGAGCCTCGCCAGTTTCGATCTGGTGACCCGATACGCGAATGTCCATCTGCTTTCTCCTTCTTCTAGGGCGTATGGTCCTATGTAGGCGACATGTTGCGCCTTGCCAGCATTGACCGGCATCAAGTCGGGCTGTCGTGCCAGATCGGATTGTCGAGTTTTTCGAGGAAGGCGGCATGCCGGGCGAGTTCGGCAGCGCTGGGCGTGAACAGGCGGGGCGGGCGCACGGGCCGAGCCGATGCGCTGGTCTGCGCGGCAACCACATCCGTGGTGACGACCATCTGGGTTTCGGCGACCAGCGTGAGACCGATCTGTCGGCCACCGGTGAGCTCGACGTAGAGTTGGGCAAGCAGCTCGGCGTCGAGCAGAGCGCCGTGCTTGACGCGATGGCTGCGATCGATGCCGTAGCGCGAGCAAAGGGCGTCCAGGCTGTGCTTGGCGCCGGGATGCAAGGTGCGCGCGATGGTGAGGCTGTCGATCATGCGGGAGAGATCGATGATCGGATGGTTGATCCGCTCTAGCTCCGCATTCAGGAAGCCGAAGTCGAAGCGCGCATTGTGCGCCACCAGCATGGAGTCGCCGAGAAACTCGATGAGTTCCGCAGCCTTTTCCCGGAAGCGCGGCTTGTCCGACAGGAAGCGCTCGGACAGGCCGTGCACCGCCTCCGCCTGCGCCGGCATGGAGCGCTCGGGATTAAAATAGGCGTGGTAGGTAGCGCCCGTCGGAATGCGGTTGATCAGCTCGACACAGCCGATTTCGACGAGGCGATCTCCGTTGAGCGGATCGAGGCCAGTGGTTTCGGTATCGAAGACGATTTCGCGCATTTTGTGCTCTTGAATCCTGTGCCCGGCATTATCGGCGCAGGGACCGACGAAGGCAAGCGACGAGGCGCATGACGTCCGCTCTCGTCTGCCATTTTGGGCGGGCGGTGCTGATGACCACATCCGCCTGCGCGCGCTTGCGATAATCGGGGAGCTGCGCGGCGCTGAGGCGATGGAAACGGCGCGGGCTCATGCCCGGCCGGCGCATCACGCGGCGGCGCTGGAGGAAGGACGGCGCGGACACCACCACGACCAGGTCCATC
>JAFKLU010000058.1 GCA_017304105.1 Sphingomonadales bacterium | reverse complement strand
GCCATGCCGAGATGCGCGGCGAGCATCGCCGGCTCGACATTGACCCGGTCGGTCAGGCCGCTCCTGACCATGAACCAGCCAACCGCGCCCTGCGCGCCGCCAAGCGCCAGCAGCACGATCAGCCGCACGCCGAAGCCCGTGGGAACAGCCCGGCGCACCGCGAACCAGAGGAGCGGCAGCGCATAGGCGAGGCCGATCACCCGGCCGAGCAGACGATGGACAAACTCCCAGAAATAGATCTGCTTGAACGCCGCCAGCGTCATGCCCTGATTCATCAGCACATATTGCGAGCTCTGCTTGTAGGCGGCGAACTCGACCTGCCAGTCCGCTTCGCTGAGCGGCGGTATGGCGCCGGTGACGGGCTTCCATTGGGTGATGGAAAGGCCCGATTCGGTGAGGCGGGTGATCCCGCCGACAGCGACCATCAGCACGATGAGTCCGACGATGGCGTAGAGCCAGCGCGCGAGCGCGGCCGGGCGAGCGGCCGCAGAGCGCGGCCGGGCGGCGAGGGGAAGCGGCGCGACCTGTGTCATGCCCGCTCCCATGCGCCGAGCGGCGCGGCGAGGCAAGGGCGGTTGCGACGGAACAGGCTTATCGCCGCCGCCCCGAATCTGTCCCCTCGGTCCTACGGCTCGATCGCAAGCGATACCCCATCCCCGGCACAACCTCTTGATTGTATCGGAGGGAGAGCAAATGTTATGTTGTATCTTCCCGTCCCCAAGGGTAAAAGCCTCTCCACATGTCGACTCTCGCCGCCTCTCGTTTCTCCCGTCTGGATGGATGGGCCATAGGCCTTTCGGGCCTGTGCGCGATTCATTGCATCGGCACGGCGATCGCGCTGGGGCTGCTCTCCTCGGCTGCGGGACTGCTGGAAGCGCCGATCATCCATGAGGCCGGCCTCGTCATCGCCATGATCCTCGGCGCCATCGCGCTCGGTCAGGGCGCGCGGCGGCACGGCCTGCTGCTCCCGGTCGGAGTCGGTGCGCTTGGCCTGGGCATGATGGCTGGCGCGCTGAGCCTGCCGCACGGTTTCTCGGGTGAGGTCATCTACACGCTGCTCGGCGTGACCCTGCTCGCCTTCGGCCACGAACTCAATCGCCGCGCCTTCTGGTAAGGCGGCGGCGCACCCTCTAGCGCGGTGGCCAGGCCGGCGGCCCGGCGAGCAGATGCGGCCCGGCATCCTGCGCCCGCGCGCAGCCGGTGAGAGCAAGGCCCGCGCGCAGCTCCAGCGCCATCTGCGCGAGCATGCGCGAGACCGCTTCCTCCCCCCCCGCCGCCAGCGCAAAGGCCCAGGGGCGGCCGATCATCACGCCCTTCGCGCCCAGCGCCAGCATGCGCAATATGTCGAGACCGTTGCGCACGCCGCCATCGGCCAGCACGGTCAGGCGATCGCCGACCGCCTCCACGATGCCCGGCAGCGCCTCTGCCGTGCCGAGCGAGCCGTCGAGCTGGCGCCCGCCATGGTTGGAGACGACGAGCCCGTCCGCCCCGATGTCCGCCACGCGCCGGGCATCCTGCGGGTCCATGATGCCCTTGAGCACCAGCGCGCCGTCCCAATGGTCGCGGATCAGCTCCAGGTCTTTCCAGCTGACCGCCGGATCGAAATTCTGCCCGCTCCAGCGCAGGAAGTCGGCCATGCGCACCTTGCCGTTCATGATCGGCACGAGATTGCCGAGCGTGTGCGGCCGCCCGTGCACGCCCACGTCCCAGGTCCACGCAGGATGGGCAAGGATCTCCTTCCAGCGCCGCCACTGGCCGAGCGCACCGGGCGGACCGGAGAGCCCCGAGCGCTGGTCGCGCCAGCGCGGCCCCGGCACGGGCAGGTCGACCGTCATGAACAGGGTCGAGCAGCCCAGCGCCTTCACCTTGGCCAGCAGATCCATGACGAAGCCGCGATCCTTGGCGACATAGAGCTGGAACCAGAAGGGAAGGCCGGTCGCGGCGGCGACCTCCTCGGCCGAGCAGAGCGTGACGGTGGAGAGCACCGCGGGCACGCCATTGGCGTGGGCGGCGCGGACCGCCTGGATCTCGCCGCGCCGGCGCAGCATGCCGCCCATGCCGACCGGGGCGAGCATCAGCGGCATGGCAAGCTGCTGGCCGAACAGGGTGGTCGAGAGATCGGACTGCGAGACATCGTTCAGCACGCGCTGGCGCAGGGCGACGCCGCGCACCGCGGCAACGTTGCGAGCAATGGCCAGCTCCGCGAAGCTGCCCCCATCGACATAATCGAACAGGAAGCGCGGCAGGCGCCGCTGTGCGGCATCACGCAGATCATTGAAGCCGTGCGGCCAGACCATATTAATGCTCGCTCCTCGCCGATGACCGCAATCGGGCGCGCATACCGGCCATGGTCGTCCTCCCCTGCCCGCTCCGACCCGTGCGGTGCGGAAACGCTGATGTCTTAACGTGCGCTCGCCGGGACAGCTAGCTTTCTATCGTTGCAACGACAAGGCCTTGCCGGGGCAAGGGAAACGCGCCGGTGCCATCAATGGAAGTCGCGCGAGCGCGGCAGCAGCCGGGCATTTCGCGGATGCCCGGAACTGCGCGCGCTGGCGATGTGGCGGGGGTGCTGCGGATGGAGAAACTCATCGGCGCGGCTCAGTAGCGGGCGCGGTTCATGCACGTCCGAAAGGCGACCAAGCAGATCGGTGCGGTCGATAATGCGCCCCGCCATCACATGGACCACCCCTTCCCGGCTGCGCTGCAATTCCCCATCGACGATCATCAGCCGCGCCGCCATCACCTCGCGCCGATAAGCCTCGAAGCGGCGGGCCCACAGCACGATGTTGCAGATGGCGTCCTCGTCCTCCAGCGTGACGAAGATGGCATTGCCCTTCCCCGGCCGCTGACGGACCAGCACGATGCCGCCCACACGCACCTGCGCCCCCGCCTTCACATCGCGCAGCCGGGCGCAGGGCAGCACACCCTCCTCCTCGAAGAATGGCCGCAGCAGCCTCATGGGATGCGCCTTCAGGGAAAGTCGGTGTGTCTGGTAATCGGCGGCCACATGCTCACCGAGCGCCATCGCCTTGAGCGCCACCTGCGGCTCATCGCCCAGCTCGCGAGCGCGCGCGGCGGCGAAGAGCGGCAGCTCGTCGGTCGGCGTGCGGCGCACTTCCCAGAGCGCCTGCCGTCGATCATGCCCCAGCGAGCGCATCGCATCAGCATCGGCGAGCAGATGCAACGCGCGGGCCGGCAGCCCGGCGCGACGGGCGAGATGCTCGACGCTGGCGAAGGGGCCACCGGACGCGCGGGCGGCCATGATGGCGTGCCCCCACTCCTCCTTGAAGCCGCCGATCTGGCGGAAGCCGAGGCGCAGGGCGAGGTTCCTGTTGTTGCCTTCCCGCTCACGGGAGAAATTGGGGGAGGAAGATGCCCTGTCGGCAACGACACAGCTTGCAGGCCCGGTAGCCTGCCCTCCTCCACCCCCTCCCGCGAGCGGGAGGGGAGAAGATGGCTCCAGCGCATTGTCCCAATTGCTCGCATTCACATCGATCGCGCGCACCTTCACCCCATGCTCGATCGCATCGCGCACTAGCTGCGCCGGGGCATAAAAGCCCATGGGCTACGAATTGAGCAACGCGCAGGTGAACACGGCGGGATGATGGCATTTGAGCCAGGCCGAGACATAGACCAGCCGCGCGAAGCTCTGCGCATGGCTCTCGGGGAAGCCATAGGAGCCGAAGCCCTCGATCTGCCGGAAGCAGCGCTCGGCGAAATCCTGCTTGTAGCCGCGCGCGACCATCCCCCCGACCATCTTCTCCCGCAATGTGTGGATGGTGCCGACATTGCGGAATGTCGCCATGGCACGGCGCAGCTTGTTGGCTTCCTCGTCCGTGAAGGCCGCAGCCGTGATGGCGAGTTGCATGGCCTGCTCCTGAAACAGCGGAACGCCGCAGGTCTTGTTGAGCACGTCATGGAGCTCGTTCCGAGGATATTGCGGCGAGGGCGAGGGAAACTCGACCTTTTCCTCTCCGCAGCGACGGCGCAGATAGGGATGTACCATGTCGCCTTCGATCGGGCCGGGACGCACGATCGCGACCTGAATGACGAGATCATAGAATATCCTCGGCTTGAGGCGGGGCAGCATGTTCATCTGCGCCCGGCTCTCGACCTGAAAGACGCCGATGCTGTCACCCTTGCAAAGCATGTCATAGACGGCCGCATCGTCCGCCTTGAGATCGAGCTCCAGCGTGTGATCGCCAAGACCATGCCTGCGCATGAGGTCGAAGCTCTTGGACAGGCAGGTGAGCATGCCGAGCGCCAGCACATCGACCTTCATCAGCTTCAGCGCGTCGATATCGTCCTTGTCCCACTCGATGAAGGTGCGGCCGTCCATCGCGGCATTGTGGATCGGCACCAGCTCGTCGAGCCGCCCCTGGGTGAGCACGAAGCCGCCGACATGCTGGGAGAGATGGCGCGGCAGGTTGAGGATGCGCTGCACGAAGTGGTTGAGCCGCGCGATCTCCGGCTCGTCCGGATCGAAGCCGCTTTCCTCCACGCGCTTGCGCTCATAGGTCGAGGCATAGCTGCCCCAGACGGTGCTGCCCATGCGCTCGGTCACATCCTCGCTGAGCCCCAGCGCCTTGCCCACCTCCCGCACCGCGCTGCGGGCGCGATAATGGATGACCGTCCCGGCGATGCCGGCGCGCTCGCGGCCATAGCGCCTGTACACATACTGGATGACTTCCTCGCGCCGCTCATGCTCGAAGTCGACATCGATGTCCGGCGGCTCCTTGCGTTCGGCCGAGAGAAAGCGCGAGAAGAGCAGATCATGCTCCATCGGATCGATGGAGGTGACGCCGAGCAGGAAGCAGACGATCGAGTTGGCCGCACTGCCGCGCCCCTGGCAAAGGATGGGCGGCTCGCAATTCTCGCGCGCATAGCGGACGATGTCGTGCACGGTCAGGAAATAATGGGCGTAGCGCTCCTGCCGGATCAGCGCGAATTCCTTGGCGATAAGCTTCGCCGCCTTCTCCGGCAGCACCTCCCCGTAGCGCTTGTGCGCCGCCTGCATGACCAGATGCTCCAGCCAGTCCTGCGCTGCCCAGCCATGGGGCACGGGCTCATGCGGATATTCATATTGCAAATGCTCAAGCCGAAAGCCGATGCGGGCGAGGAAGCGCTGCGTCTCGGCCACCGCATCGGGGCAAGCGGCAAAGAGCCGCCGCATCTCGGCGCCGTCCTTCAGATGCCGCTCGGCATGAGCCAGAAGTGAGCGACCGGCCTTATGCACGGTGGTGTGCAAGCGGATGGCCGTCATCACATCCTGCAGCGGGCGGTCCTCGGGGGAGGCATAGAGCGCATCGTTGATCGCGATCAGCGGCACACGCGCCTTGTCGGCCAGCGCCTGCGCCTGGACGAGCTGGCGCGCGTCGCGGCCCGCGCGGTTCATGACGGCCCCGAGCCAGACGCGGCGCGGCGCGGCCTTGCGCAGGGTTTCCAGCAGCTCCAGCGTGGCACCCGGCAGGGCGATCAGCAGCAGATCGTCGACATGCTCCAAAAGGTCGCTCAGATAGAGCGTGCATTCGCCCTTTTTGGCGCGGCGATTGCCGGCCGTGAGCAGGCGCGTGAGCCGGCCCCATCCATGGCGCGTCTCCGGATAGGCGATGATGTCGCTCGTGCCGTCCGCAAAGACCAGACGGGCGCCCGTGACGAGCTGGAAATCCTCCGGAACCTCAATCCCTTCTTCCTGCAGGCGCTCGATGGCGATCTTCGCCCGCACCACGCCCGAGACGGTGTTGCGATCGGCAATGCCGATGCCCTTGTGGCCCAGCCGGAGGGCCCGCTCGACCATTTCCCCAGGCGCGCACGCGCCGTGCAGGAAGCTGTAGGCGGTCGCGCAGGCCAGTTCGATATAGGCGGCGGGATCGGGCGCGGCGCTCATGCGAACAGCCCGTGCACATACCAGAGTGGCGCATCCGTCTCGCGCCCGTAAAGCCCCGCGCGGAAGAGCCAGAAGCGGTGGCCGGCCTCATCCTCGACGCGGAAATAATCGCGCGTGAGGCCGGGATTATCCGCATAGCCGCCCAGCCGCCGCCACCATTCGGGCGCGATTCGCTCCGGCCCCTCATACCGCGCGACGCGGTGGAGCGTCCCGCGCCAGCGGAAGTTGCGGGGCGGGCCATCAGGCACCTGCGCCATCACCTCGATCTTCTCGGGCGGATCGAGCAGGCTGATCGGCCGCAACGGCGACTCCCCCGCGGGCGGCGCATCCCAGCCGGGCAGGTCCGCCGCCGCGACGGGCGCGAGATGCGTCGCCCGCTCGGGAATATGCGTGTCGCGCGGGGCGAGGCGACGGAAGCGGCGCGGGCCGGCCCGCACGCCGAGCCGATCGAGCAGGGCGGCGAGATCTGCCGAGAGGGGCGCTGAGCTGCCCGCCAGATCCTCCTGCGCGGCACCCAGCGTCTCGGCATGGAGCACGGCGAGCCGCACGATGTCGAAGCCGAAGCCGGGATCGAGCGGATCGGCGAGCGCCTCGACCCGTTCTTCGAACAAACGCAGCACCACAGCGGGCTCGCGCACCGGCAGGCCGGTCTCGATCGCGAGGTCGCGCATTGCCCCGTCGCTGCGATAGAGCCGCGCGGCGAAGCGGCGGCCACCCTGATGCCGCTCGGCAAGCTCGGCGCAGACCTGCGCCAGCAGCTCGCCCAGCACGCGCATCACTGTCCCGACATGCGCGACCGGCTCGGCGAAGCGTCGTTCCGCGCGGATGGGTGCGGGCAGGCGGCGCGGCGTGATGCGGCTGTCGCTGCGGCACAGCAGCCGGTCCAGCGCATCGACCAGCCCTGCTCCGAAGCGCGCGGCGAGCGGGCCTGGCGGAACATCGGCAAGATCGCCGATCGTGACGAAGCCGGCCCGGCGCAGGGCGAGGCGGGTATCGGGCGAACGACGCAGGGCGAGCAAAGGCAAGGCATGGATCGCCTGCAACTCGTCCTGCACACCCTCCCCGTAGCGCGCCAGTGCCAGCGCCGCTTCCGGGCTGCCGGCGCGGGCGGCGCGCACGCGCAGGCCCTGCGTGCGCATCAGCCGGACAGCATCGCGGGTCAGGGCCTGTTCGCCACCGAAGAGATGCGTGCAACCGTCGATATCCAAGATCAGCCCCTCGGGCGGATCGATCGCGACCATCGGCGAGAAACGGTCGCAAAGATCGGCGAGTCGCTCCAGAAGCTGCCTTTCGCCCTCGGCATCATGCGGCCGCGCATCGAGCGCCGGTACGCGGGCGCGCGCATCGGCAAGCCCCATGCCTGGCGTGAGCCCCGCGGCGAGCGCGGTGTCGTCCAGCGCATGCAGCTGATAGGCGCCCTGCTGCTTGACGGTGAAGGCGAGCGGCGCCGCGTCGTCAGACGGCGATGCGCCAGCCGGCATCCGCCTCGCGCCCGGACTCGCCTGCCCCTGCCTCGAGCGGAACAGGTCCGCCGCCAGAAAGGGGAAGACGAGCGCCAGGAAGCGCCGGCCTGAAACAGACTGCGTCACGATCCCATTCCACGTCCCAATCGAACCCCGCCGGCCCGCCGCGCTGGCGGAGCAGGGAAAGCCTCAAGGCCGGATGGCCCGGCGCCCCGGCCTCAAGCGCGGCGGACAGGGCGGCGGCCACGTGCCAGCGGCTCTGCGCCGCGCTCGGGCCGGGCTGCGCCTTGCCGAGACGAAGCAGCAGCGGCGTCACGCCCGAGGCTTCCGCGGCGAGCGCGATGCGCCGGCTGGCGGTAAGGTCGAGCAGGGGCGCTGCCCCATGCAGCTCCATCACCACCACGCCCAGCCCCGCGCAGCGCAGCGCGTCCACCCCCGCGCGCAGCAGGGCCCTGACATCGGGCAGCACGCCCAGGATCAGCCGTGCGGGATCCATCCCCAGATCGACAAGGCCCGGGCCATGCAGCGCGCAACGGCGTTGCGCAGTGTCCTCCCGGAGCCAGAGGATGGGGGACGCATCGCCGGGCTCGCGCGTAGCGACATGCGCCAGCATCGCGGCAAAACCCGTGGCGCTCCCTTCGTCCAGGCTCTCGCGCGCGAAAATCTCGTGCAGCCGCCCCTTTCCGAGCCCGCCGCCCGCGAGCATGCGGTCGATCCCTTCCACCCCAAGCGGGCGCACGGCTCCCACCACCGGCGCCCGCGGCGCTGCCGCGGCAAGAGCCCGCTTCAGCGCGGGGGGAAGACGACTCGACTCAAGCATGTTCTTATTATGTTCTCATGCTGGCGAGAAGAGTCAAGCTGGTCGGGCGAGCCGACGGAGTGAGGCACGCTCATCAAGCGCGGAGCCTCAGCTGCACCGTCTCGCGCACACGCCGCGAGATGCGATAGGCGCTGGAGGAAGGGCAGCCGCCGGAGAGGCGAAAAAACCGAAGCCTTGGCACTCACTGCCAACAGATAGCATGACACACGCGAAATCGACCTCTCGATTTCGGCGAGATATTCATTATTATCAACAACTTACCTGTTTGGCACGCTTAATGCACTAAGCCAGGCACAGGCGCCCCCGTCTGGGAAAAGTCAGTGTTCAAATTGGGAGAATGAAGATGTCGAAGATCGTAACCGCCCTCGTCGCTGCTGCCGCCACGCTCGCGGTTGCCGCCCCGTCCTTCGCCGCCGAGGCGCACAAGGCCAAGATCATCCAGCGCAATGGCGAGACGCTCTATTGCCTGAAGGTCACCGCCGACACCGGCTCGCGCGTCCCCCAGCGCGTGTGCCGCACCAAGGAGGACTGGGCTGCCAGCGGCGCCCAGGTGAAGCCGAAGAATGACAGCGACCGCCTCGCCGCCAACCCGCTGCCTGTCACACAGAACTGAGCAGTCGACCGGACGCCGCCCGACTTCCTTGTCGGGCGGCGCCGGCCGGTCCGCAGCCAGATCCCGGCCGCGATGCATGACGCATCGGCGGCCGAAATCATTTCTGGGGGATGTCCCCAGGGAGCCGCGCCGCTAGTGCGCCGCCTCTCCCGCCGTCACGCGGGCCTGTGCCCGCCGCCGGGCGAGGATGTTGAGTGCCTCGACCAGGGCCGAGAAGGCCATCGCCGCATAGACATAGCCCTTGGGCACATGCGCGCCGAAGCCCTCGGCAATCAGGGTCGTGCCGATCAGCATCAGGAAGCTGAGCGCCAGCATCACCACCGTCGGATTGCGCTCGATGAAGTCGGCGAGCGGGGTCGCCGCAAACATCATCGCCGCCACGGCCACGATCACCGCGATCACCATGATGGCGATATTGTCGGTCATGCCGACCGCCGTGATGATGCTGTCGATCGAGAAGACCAGATCGAGCAGGATGATCTGGCCGATCGCCGCACCGAAACCGACCGACGCCGCATGCGCGGTGAACATGTCGTCATTGGGCTTGGGATCGATCGTGTGGTGAATCTCCTTGGTCGCTTTCCAGACCAGGAAGAGGCCGCCGGCGACGAGGATCAGGTCGCGCCAGGAGAAGGGTTGCCCGAATGCTTCGAAGATCGGCTCGGTAAGCTGCACGATCCACGCGATCGAGGCGAGCAGCATGAGCCGCATGACCAGCGCCAGGCTGATGCCGATGCGCCGCGCCTTCACGCGCGTTTCCTCGGGCAGCTTGTTGCTGAGCACCGAGATGAAGATGAGATTGTCGACGCCCAGCACCACTTCCATGGCGACAAGCGTCGCGAGCGCCGCCCAGGCGGCGGGTTCGCTCGCCAGGGCGGCCAAGCCTTCCATCATGTCCTGAGACCTTTGCTAAAGGGAGGCGCGATTACTCGCGCTCACCCGTCAATTGCAGCAGGAACTGGAAGATGTTGACGAAGTTCAGGTACAGCGAGAGTGCCCCGAACACCGCCATCTTGGCGGCCGTCTCATGGCCGAGATTATGGGCGTAATCCGACTTGATGCGCTGCGTATCCCAGGCGGTGAGGCCCGTGAAGATCAGCACGCCGAGGATCGAGATGGCCAGATTGAGCGCGCTCGATCCCACGAACAGATTGACCAGCATCGCGATCAGGATGCCGACCACGCCCATGATGAGGAAAGCGCCGAACTTCGACAGGTCCGCCTTGGTCGTGTAGCCGTAGAGGCTCATGGCGGTGAACATGGCGGCCGCGATGAAGAAGGTTTGCGCGATGCTCATCCCCGTGAACACGAGGAAAATCGACGCCATGGAGACGCCCATCACCGCCGCGAACGCCCAATAGGCGGCCTGCGCCGTCGCGGCGCTCATCTTTTCGATGCGGAAGCTGAAGAAGAACACGAAGGCCAGCGGCGCCAGCATGAACACCCACTTGAGCGGCGTGCCGAAAATAGCCTGCACCAGCGCCGGGGTGGACGCCACGACGAGCGCCACGATGCCGGTGAGCAGCACGCCGGACGCCATATAATTGTAGATGCGCAGCATGTGCGCGCGAAGGCCAGCGTCAAAGGCGGCCGCGCTCTGGGCGGCGCCGCGCTGAAGAACCCGCTCTTGTTCGTACATAGCAAAAAACCTCGTTTGCTTGTGATTCAAACGAGTGACGCTGTCCGCCGGCGAAAATTTACAACAAATGACCGGCATCGAGCGCACTCGATGCGGTCCGACATCACGACCGCTTGCGCATGTCGCCAGAGGGGCCCGGCCCGCATTGCGACCAAGATAAGCGCGACTGGCTTACAAATCAACAACGACGCGGATGGCTGGCGGATGGCTGGCGATTGTCGGCGGGGGGAAGGGCGTTTCTCACCTCATTCAAGGGGGCGCGCGAACCGGGCGCTCCCGGGCGGCGTGGACAATGGGTGAGTTAGCCCACAGTTCCCTCTGGAGAGGTGCGGTGAGAACGGAAACGTCTTGGCTAGCCGATGCTACCGGCCCCTTTTCTTCGTCATTCCCGCGAACGCGGGAATCCAGTCACCCTAACGGCGAAGAACCAAGACCGATGGCGACATCCTGCCAGTCCGACAGGCCTAGGAATCAAGGTCGCTCCACATTGTAGCGTTGCCACTGGATTCCCGCGTTCGCGGGAATGACGAAGAAAGAGCCGGCAAGTGTCCGCTCTGCGTCGCCACGTCCAGACGGGCATCCTGTAGGGATAGGCCGCCAACGGCTGTCATCCAAGTCCCTGCCCGCTGCCTAGGCGCCAATCTCCTTCAACAGCGCCTCCCCCTCGGCCCCGCTCCATTCCAACGCGCCGACCACGCGCAACACTTCCTTGCCCGCCTTGTCATAGAGAATCGTCGTCGGCAGCGTGCCCGTGCCGTAATGGAAGCCGAGCACATTTTCCGGGTCCACCCAGGTCCTGAGCGTGCCCAGCTTGCGGGCGGCCCAGAACGGGGGCACCACCGTCCTGCCCTCCAGATCCTGCGAGACGGCTATCACGGTCACGCCCTTGGGCGCGCTCGCCGCCGCCACCTGATCGAGCGCCGGCAGCTCGGCGATGCAGGGCGCGCACCATGTCGCCCAGAGATTGACCAGCATCGGCTTGCCGCCGGCCAGCGCCTTGAGCGTCGCGGGCTTGCCGTCGAGCGCGGCGAAGACCTTGTCCGGCATCGCCTCGCCCTTGTGGCTGCGATCGACCACATGCTTGAAGGGCTCGCTTTTGGCCGATTCGTCGGCGGATGGCACCTCGTCGGCAGTCACCTCGTCCGGCGTGGCGCCATTGCTCGCCGCCGCCGCATTCCCCGATCCTTGCGCCGACTCCCCGGAACGCCTATCGCAGCCGCTCGCGGCCAGAGTGAGGCCGATCAGGAAGACAAGGGCAGTAGAAGAGCGCATGGCGGACTCCGAAAACAGGGGCGCAAACAGCATGTGGGGCGGGCGCTTCGCGCAAGGGCCGGCCGCGGTCATGCGCGAGATAAATGCCTCCTTGCCCTTCGACAAGCGGCTGTGGCGACAGGACATCGCCGGCTCGATCGCGCATGCCCGGATGCTGGGCGCGCAGGGCATATTGGAGAGCGAGGCCGTCGCGCAGATCGTTGCCGGGCTGGAGGCGATCCACGCCGAATATGAGGCGGGCGACCTGCCGGAAGATCTCGACCTCGAAGACATCCACATGGCGACCGAGAGTCGCCTCGCTGACAAGATCGGGCCGACCGCCGGTCGCCTGCACACCGCGCGCTCACGCAACGATCAGGTCGCGACGGACTTCCGCCTGTTCGTGCGCGATTGTGTCGACGAGGTGGATGCGAGCCTCTACCTGCTCCAGCGCGCGCTGGTCGATCGCGCCGCCGAGCATGCCGAGAGCGTGATGCCCGGCTTCACCCACCTGCAGAGCGCGCAGCCGGTGACGCTCGGCCATCACCTCATGGCCTATTATGAGATGATCGCGCGCGATCGCTCCCGCTTTGCCGATGCACGGGCGCGCATGAACCTCTCGCCGCTCGGCGCGGCCGCGCTGGCTGGCACCGGCTTCCCGACCGACCGGCACATGACGGCGGCGGCGCTCGGCTTCGATGGCCCCACGCGCAACAGCCTCGACAGCGTCTCGGACCGGGATTTCGCGCTCGATTATCTGATGGCCGCGACCCAGTGCAGCCTGCACCTCTCGCGCCTTGCCGAAGAGTTCGTGATCTGGGCGAGCCAGCCCTTCGGTTTCGTCTCGCTGCCTGACGCCTATTCGACCGGCAGCTCGATCATGCCGCAGAAGCGCAATCCCGACGCCGCCGAGCTGGTGCGCGGCCATGCCGGGCGGATCATGGGCTGCATGACGTCGCTCTGCGTCACGATGAAGGGCCTGCCGCTCGCTTATTCGAAGGACATGCAGGACGACAAGCCGCCGCTGTTCGAGGCGCATGACCTGCTTGGCCTCTCCATCACCGCGATGACCGGCATGGTGGAGACGACGACCTTCCGCACCGACCGCATGCGCGCGCTCGCCGAAAGCGGCTTCTCGACCGCGACGGATCTGGCCGACTGGCTGGTGCGCGAGGCGAATGTGCCGTTCCGCGAGGCGCACCACATCACCGGCCGCGCGGTCAAGGCGGCCGAGGAAGCGGGCGTGGCGCTTGCCGATCTGCCGCTGGCGACGCTGCAGGCGATCGATCCGCGCATCGACGAGCGGGTCTATGCGGTGCTGACCGTGGACGCATCGGTGGCGAGCCGCACCTCCTTTGGCGGCACCGCACCCGCGCAGGTGCGCGCCCGCATCGCTGAGGCGCGCGCTACGCTCGACCGCGAGGCCGGGCAGTGAACCGCGCGCTGGCCGCCCTCGTGCTCGCGGCCCTGCTCGCGGGCTGCGGATCGGTGACGCGGCTACGCCCCAAGGAAGGCATGTCCGCCGTCCCCAAGGCGGCGGCGGCAGACCGCAGCGAGACCGCCGCGGAACTCATGACGCCGAACACCCAGGCCCAGCCGGACCGTCAGGCGGATCTGCTCACACGCTCGACCGAGCGCAAGGACGATCCCTTCGCGCTGCCGCCGGGCAAGAATAACGGCCGTGTGCCACCGCGCCCTGCTGAAGCGGCGAAGGATGTGCCCCCGCCCGAGAATACCGCGCAGGACAAGAACAGGACGGGCCAGGGCCTCCCGGACACGATCGACGCGACCGATGATCGGCCGGACGATCCGAATGCGCCCGCGCCCAGCAACAAAACGCCTTAGAAAGCGGCTTTCCATGGATCATTTTACTTACAAGAACGGCGTGCTCCACGCCGAGGACGTGCCGCTCGCAAGGATTGCGGAAGAGGTCGGCACGCCCGTCTATATCTATTCGCGCGCCACGCTCGAGCGCCATGCCCGCGTGTTCCGTGAGGCGCTGGACGTCATCCCGCGCAAGCACATCGCCTTCGCCATAAAGGCCAATCCCAATGTCGCGGTGCTCAAGGTGCTGGCGCGGCAGGGCTTCGGCGCGGACATCGTCTCGGGCGGCGAGATGAAGCGCGCGCTGGCGGCCGGAATGCCCGCCAAGGACATCGTCTTCTCGGGCGTGGGCAAGACGCGCGCGGAGCTGCGCGAGGGTCTCGAAGCGGGCATCGGCCAGTTCAACATCGAGCTGGAGGAAGAAGGCGCCGTGCTGGCCGAGATCGCGGCCTCCATGGGCAAGACGGCCGATGCGGTGCTGCGCGTCAATCCGGACGTCGACGCGGGCACCCACGCCAAGATCTCCACCGGCAAGAAGGAAAACAAGTTCGGCGTGCCGATTGACGAGGCGCCGGGCATCTTCGCGCGTCTCTCCAGGCTGCCAGGTCTCAATCTGCGCGGCCTCGCGGCGCATATCGGCAGCCAGATCTTCGATCTCGGCCCCATTGAGGCCGCCTATGGCAAGCTCGGCGAGCTGGTCCGCCAGCTGCGCGCCGCCGGCCACCATATCGACCGCGTCGATCTGGGCGGCGGCCTCGGCGTGCCCTATGAGCGCGACAAGGTGCCGCCGACGCCCGCCGACTATGGCGCGATGGTGGCGCGCGCGACGAAGGACTGGGACGTCACGCTCTATTTCGAGCCCGGCCGCGTCATCGTCGGCAATGCGGGCGTGCTCCTGACCCGCGTCATCTGGGTGAAGCCGGGCGCGGTGCATCCCTTCATCAGCCAACATCGCCGGCCCGGTGTGCGAGAGCGGCGACACCTTCGCGCTCGCGCGCGACGTGGACGTGGTGAAGAGCGGCGACCTCGCCGTCTTCCGCACCGCCGGCGCCTATGGCGCGACCATGGCCAGCACCTACAACAGCCGTGCCCTCGTGCCGGAGGTGATGGTGGATGGTGACAAGTTCGCGGTGGTGGCGGAGCGGATGCTCCCCGAGACGGTCATCGCCTCAGAGCGTATGCCGGATTTCCTCAGGGACTGATCCGTTGCTCTTGCGCTTGTCGGCGGGCTCAGCCCTTCGACAAGCATGGTGCTGGTGGCTTATGGTGGCCGGCGGTCTGAACGAGCGCGGGTGATATCCATGCACAGCCTTCCTCTCTTCGTGCGACTCGCTGGCGAGCCGGTCATTCTCCTCGGCGAAGGCGAGGCCGCGCAGGCCAAGCGTCGCCTCATCGAGCGCGCTGGCGGCCTCCCGGTCGGCGAGGACGATATCGCCGCGCGCATCGCTTTCATCGCCCTAGACGATGAGGATGAGGCACGCGAAGCCGCCGCCCGGCTGAAAGCGCGCGGCCTGCTGGTCAATGTTGTCGACCGCCCCCCGCTCTGCGACTTCACCACGCCCGCCATCGTGGACCGCGATCCCGTGCTCGTGGCGATTGCCACGGGCGGCCTGTCGGCGGGCCTCGCGGCGGCGCTGCGCCAGCGGCTGGAGGATCTGCTGCCCGCCCATCTTGGGCGGCTCGCCACGGACCTGCACGCGGCGCGCGGTGCGATGCGCACGGCCTGGCCGGAGCCCGGCGAACGCCGCCGGATGCTGGCGCGCGCTTTAGCTCCCGAGGGCGTCCTCGATCCGCTGGGAGCCGATCCCGAGGTTGATCGCTGGCTCCGCGAATCGGAAGGCGGGACCGCAACCGAGACAATCATCATCCGTCCGCGATCGGCCGATCCGGATGACCTCACGCTGCGCGAGGCCCGCGCCCTCGGCCTTGCCGATCGCATCGTCCATGATCTGACGGCGCCCGCCGCGCTGCTCAGGCGCGCGCGGGCGGACGCGGTGCGCCTCGTCCTGCCTGCGGACGCTCCGGTGCCCCCGGCGCCCGGCCTTACGGTCATTCTCGAAATTACGGAGATGTAAGGGGCGCTCGTTCGGCGCTCTATCCCGCCTTGCCAGAGGAGCGAATCGCGAAGGATCGAAGGTCCACGCCGGGCGCCGTTGACTGAAGACCTGCCCTCGCGCCTCCCATGGGGCGATCATCCCGGCCGGCGCTTCATCCAAAGCAAACGGGCCGGAAGCATCGCTCCCGGCCCGTCGCCAATTCTCGTTCTTCTAAAGACGAAGCTCGATCATTCCGCCTTGGACTGCAGGTTCACGGCAGCATATTTGCCGCGCCGGTCGACCTCCAGCTCGAAGTCGAGTCGGTCGCCTTCCTGCAGCGAGCTCATGCCCGCGCGCTCCACGGCACTGATGTGCACGAAGGCATCGGGCTGACCATCATCGCGCTGGATGAAGCCGAAGCCCTTCATCGCGTTGAAGAACTTGACCGTTCCGCTGGCACGCTCGCCGGTGAGCTGGCGCTGCGGGCCACGCTCCTGGCGTTCGCCACCTGCGCCGGCACCTTCGCTGCGCTCGGGCACCGGAAGCGGCTCACCTTCGATCACCAGATCGGTCGCCGAGATCTTGCCTCCGCGGTCGACGAGGGTGAACTTGAGCTGCTGGCCTTCAGCCAGGCCGGTCAGGCCCGCCTGCTCGACTGCGCTGATGTGCACGAACACATCCTCACCGCCATCGTCGCGAACGATGAAGCCGAAACCCTTCTGGCCGTTGAAGAACTTGACCGTGCCGGAACCCTCGCCGACGACCTGGGCCGGCATGCCGCCGCGACCGCCGCCGCCGCCAAAGCCACCACCGCCGCCGCCGCGGAAACCACCGCCGCCGCCGCCACCGCGGAAACCACCGCCGCCGCCGCGATCACCGAAACCGCCGCCGCCGAAGCCGCCGCGGTCACCATAGCCACCGCCGCCGCCAAAGCCGCCGCGATCACCACCACCGCGCGGGCCGCCATAACTGCTACCACCGAAGTCGGAATAACCGCCGTCGAAACCCGGGTCTCCGAAACCGTCCCGCTTGTCCCTGCCGCGCCCGCGGCGTCCCGATATTTATCCACAAGCGCGAATGATTTTGGTGCGGCTCGCCTTACTATGGCGTTTCATCGTCGAGTTTATCCAAATGGGGCCTTTCCTGTCCATTCTTGGCGATCGGATTCGCAGGCCTGTCCAAACGGTTTCCCTCCCCGCGACATGCGGCTAAGGAGTTTGCATGACAGTTCATTTTCATGAGGAAGACCTGCCCGCCGGCGTGCTCGCCGATGGTCCGGTTGCGATCGATACCGAAACCATGGGCCTCATCACGCCGCGCGACCGACTGTGCGTGGTGCAGATCAGCGATGGTCAGGGCGATGAGCATCTGGTGCGATTCCGGCCGGGCAGCGATTATGCCGCTCCCAATCTGCGGGCGATCATCGCTGACCCGGCGCGACTCAAGCTCTTCCATTTCGGGCGCTTCGACATCGCGGCGCTGCAGCATTATATGGGCGTGCTCGCCACGCCGGTCTATTGCACCAAGATCGCCTCGCGTCTGGTCCGGACCTACACCGATCGCCACGGCCTCAAGGAGCTGGTGCGCGAGCTGCTCGGGCAGGACATCAGCAAGCAGCAGCAGAGCTCGGACTGGGGCGGGCCGGTGCTGAGCGACGCGCAGCGCGACTATGCCGCCTCGGACGTGCGCTATCTGCATCTGCTGCGTGCCGAGCTCGACGTGCGCCTCGCGCGTGAGGGACGCACGGCGATTGCCCAGGCCTGTTTCGATTTCCTGCCGCATCGCGCCCTGCTCGATCTGGCCGGATGGCCGGAGACCGACATTTTCGCCCACGCCTGACCGGGAGTCCCTGAAGATGAGCAGCGGCGAGATGCCCCTTTCCGTACAGTCCCGGGCAGAGCGCAATAGGCGGCAGCTCTGGGCTGCGCCGGGCGGCGGGCATGATCGGCTGATCACCGTCCTCAAGCGCACCCTCCCGGTGGTCGTGGCGGCGCTCTTCCTCTTTCTCATCGCCGCGCCCTTCACGCACCAGAACGAGGTCAGCTTCGTGCTGGACAAGAACAAGGTCGACATGGCGAGCGAGCGGCTGAAGGTCGTGGAAGCGCTCTATCGCGGCGAGGATGCCAACGGGCGGCCCTTCTCGCTGCGCGCCGGTTCGGCGCTCCAGCGCAGCTCGCGCGACCCGATCGTGCAGCTGAACGAGCTGGAGGCGCGCCTGCAGATGGCAAATGGCGGCGCCGTCGTCACCGCGCGGCGCGGCAATTACGATCTCGACAAGGAGACGGTCGCCGTCGAGGGGCCGATCCAGTTCCAGAATGCTGAGGGCTATCGCCTCACCACGCGCGATGTCGACATCCAGCTTGAGCAACGCCGGCTGCGCAGCCGGGGCAGCGTCGAGGGCCGAATGCCGACGGGAACCTTCCGGGCCGATCATCTGAGCGCCGATCTTGAAGGGCGCACGGTCACGCTGGAAGGCAACGCCCGCTTGCGCATAGACCAAATTGATCGCAAAGGGCGCTGATGGTGCGCAAATCGTTGAGTCTTGCCGCTGCCGGCGCGGCCCTGGGCCTGGGCCTGATGCTGTCGCAAGGCGGCACGGCGGATGCGCAGGTGCTGCGCGGGCACAATACCAATGCGCCGGTGGATTTCGCGGCGGACCGCATCGAGGTGCAGGATCGTCAGGACCGCGTGGTCGTCTCGGGCAATGTCCAGGTGACGCAGGCCGGCCTCACCATGACGGCGCAGCGACTCACCGTCGCTTATCATGACGCGAACGGCATCGAGATCGACCGGCTCGATGCGTCGGGCGGCGTGACGGTCACCCGCGGCGACGAGCGCGCCAGCGGATCGGTCGCGATCTACGATCTCAATCGCCGGCTGATCACGCTGATCGGCGGCGTGCAGCTCGTTCAGGGCCGCAATCGCCTCTCCGGCCAGCGGCTGGTAGTCGACCTCGCGACCGGTCGCTCGACCGTGGATGGGTCGGCTGCGGGCGGAGCGCCCGGAACCAGCACCTCGGCCAGCGGCCGCGTCTCGGGCACCTTCAAGGTCCGCCAGCGCCCCGACCAGTAGGACCACCTGCCGGGGAGCGGTGTTGCGCCGTTTCGACAGCGCGCCTTGTCATGCAAAATTCCTGCCAGACCGAGATTGCAGCGCGCGTCGTAACATGCCAGCAAAGCTTTGCGGGGCAGGATGATGGACGCGTTATGACGAGGAAGCCCGGATGAGTGATGTTGAGACCCCCTTTCCCGCCGATGTCGCGGGCCAGGAACCGGGCGAACACCGGCTCCAGGTCATCTCGATCGCGAAGAGCTACGACAAGCGCGTGGTGCTCGCCGATGTGAGCCTTGAGGTCGGCCATGGCGAGGTGGTGGGCCTGCTCGGTCCCAATGGCGCGGGCAAGACGACCTGCTTCTATTCGATCATGGGGCTGGTGCGGCCCGATAGCGGACGCATCCTGATGGACGGCGTGGATGTCACCAAGCTGCCCATGTATCGCCGCGCGATCCTGGGCCTCGGCTATCTTCCGCAGGAAACCTCCATTTTCCGGGGCATGACGGTGGAACAGAACATC
>JAFKLU010000057.1 GCA_017304105.1 Sphingomonadales bacterium | reverse complement strand
CCCGGAGGCGCTCGCCGCGCAGGCCAGGCTCATGGAAAGCTACGGCGATCACTGCGTCTACGTCACGGACAGCGGCGGCGCGATGAACATGGATGATTATGCCGCGCGCCTGCAGGCCTATGACCGGGTGCTGAAGCCCGAGACGCAGCGCGGCGTGCATGCGCACCATAATCTGTCGCTGGGCGTCGCCAACAGCATCGTCGCCGTTCAGAATGGCGCGATCCGCGTGGACGCCTCGCTGGCGGGCATGGGGGCCGGAGCGGGCAATGCGCCGCTGGAGGTCTTCATCGCCGCGGCCGACCGCTATGGCTGGAACCATGGCTGCGATCTCTATGCACTCATGGACGCGGCGGAGGATCTTGTCCGCCCGTTGCAAGATCGCCCGGTGCGGGTGGATCGCGAGACGCTCACGCTCGGCTATGCCGGGGTCTATTCCAGCTTCCTGCGCCATGCGGAGAAGGCTGCGGGCGAGCATGGCCTCGATACGCGCACCATCCTCACGGAGGTGGGGCGCCGCAAGATGGTCGGCGGTCAGGAGGACATGATCCTCGACGTGGCGCTGGATCTCGTGGCGTCCTCGCCGCGCTGAGCCTTGATCTGCTTTGTGACATGCCAAAGGCGGGGCAGCCTCGGCTGACCCCGCCTTTATCGCGCCGCCAACGGCGGGCGCTGCATTTGAGCCTGCGCAGCGCTGCGCAGGCTCGCGTGGTTTCAGGTGGCCCCCGGCTCGGTCATGAACCCGTCGAAGAAGCGGGCCAGCGCCGCCGTGGCGTCGAGCGGGAGCACCTGCGCGACATATTGATCGGGCCGCACCAGCACCATGGCGCCCTGCGCCCGGTCGATGCCGCGCATCGCGAAGATGTCCTCCTGCGGGTTGGGCGCGGCGCAGAACACCTTCTCATAGTCATACAGGCCATAGCGCCCCTTGGGCGGCCGCAGCAGCATCGGCATGGCCTCGATCGCCAGCGCATCGCGCCGCTGCTGGAAGATGCCCCTGACATCGAGGAAGGAATCGATGTCGTGGCCCGGGCGCGTGTAGCGGCGCAGCGGCGAGGCCGCATCTTCCGCCAGATAGCGGCAGAGCCGGGCGACGCGCGAGGCGCCGGTGCCGTCATCGTCCGCGCCCGCGAACAGGAACAGGCGCCAGCGCCCGTCGGCCTTCACCTCATGGCCCAGATGCAGCGGCAGCGCGTCCGACAGGCGCTCCACCGGCGCCGAGTGGAAGCGCATCCCCACGACGAAACCCACGGCCAGCGCCTGCGTCGCGCCGTCTCCGCAGATGGTCGAGGGCTGATAGCGCGTGGCCGTCCCCGCCGTGAAGCGGCCCTGCCGGATGAAATAGCGCCGGAATTCCTCCGGGTCGATGCCTTCGCCATCCGCGTCGTCCGCGCCCTTGGGCCGCTCGCTGAACATGGCCGCCCATTCGCGATCGAAGTCGATCAGCTCCTGCGCGATGGTCTGGCGCTCGGCCGAGTAGGTTTCCAGCAGGGAGGGGCGCGCCTGCCCGGTCAGCACCGCCGCCAGCTTCCAGCCCAGGTTGAACGTATCCTGCATGGAGACGTTCATGCCCTGGCCGGCCTTGGGGCTGTGCGTGTGGCAGGCGTCACCCGCAATGAAGATGCGCGGCAGCGTGCCCTCCGGCGCATCGCCGGCCACGTCGTCGAACTTGTCGCACAGCCGCTGGCCGATCTGGTAGCAGGACCACCAGACCACGTCCTTCACATCGAGCGTGTAGGGCGCGAGAATGCGCTGTGCGGCGGCGATCAGCTGCTCGACGGTGATGTTCTTCTCGTTGATCCGCTGATTTTCGTTGAGCTGGTCCAGCTCGACATAGAAGCGCGTGAGATAGCCGCCCTCGCGCGGGATGATGAGGACGCTCCCTTCCTCTGCCGACTGGATGGCGGCCTTGTGGCGCACGTCCGGAAAATCGGTCACGGCGAGCACGTCCATCACGCCCCAGGCGTGGTTCGCGGAGTCGCCGTGGAGCGACCGGCCGATGAGCGTGCGGACAGCGCTGCGGGCGCCATCGCATCCCACCACATAGCGCGCCCGCACGGTCTCGGTCTTGCCGGCATGATCGGCGTCCAACCGCTTCATCGTCACCGTCACCGGATAGTCATCGCTTTCGTCGCCCCGCTGCAGATCGACGATCTCGCGATTGTAATAGGGCGTCATGCGATGGCTGGAATTCTGCATGACCGCCAGGAAGCGATCGTGAATACGCGCCTGATTGAGGATGATATGGGGCATCTCCGAGAGCCCCTCCTCGACATCGGGCACGCGGCCGCTGCGGACGATGCCACCCTGCGGACCCGGCTTCCAGAACGTCACTTCATTGACGCCATAGCCCTCGCGCTTGATTTCATGCGCAAAGCCGAAGGCCTCGAACATCTCCATCGTGCGGCAGGCGATGCCGTCAGCCTGACCATGGGTGAGCGGCCCGTCCTTGCGCTCGATGATCATCGTCCTGATGTCGGGGAAGGCCGAAAGCTGGGCGGCCAGGGTCAGGCCCGCCGGGCCGCATCCCACGATCAGGACGTCGACTTCCGCTGGCGGCGCATTCTGGTCGACGGGAGCGCCGATCGCCGGGGCGATTTCGGGATTGCCGGGCCGGAAGCCATTGAGATGGAATTGCATGAAAGACTGTTCCTCATGAAGAAGGCGTCAGCGCGCGTGGCGCGGGGGCGCTAGAGCTTGTCGGGTGCCACCGGATTTTCGAGAACGCCCAGGCCCTGGATCTCGATGCGCACGACATCGCCATGCGAGAGGAAATCGGGCTTGCCGGCATTGGGCGGCGGCGATCCGGTCAGGATCAGGTCGCCCGGCTGCAGTTCGAAGAAGCCGGAGAGATAGGCGATCAGCCGAGGTAGCTTGAAGACGGCCTCGGATGTGTTGGCCGAGGTCCTGAGTTCGCCGTTCAGGAACTGGCGGACCTCAAGGGCGTGTGGATCGGCGATCTCGTCGCGGGTCGTGATCCACGGTCCCGAGGGCGCGAATGTGTCGAAGGTCTTGGCCATGCCATAGGGGCCTTGCGCGCCCACCATGATCTGCAGGCGATGGCTGAACGCGGTAACGTCGTTGACGATCGTATAGCCCGCGACGTGCGAGAGGGCGTCCGCTTCCGCGATATGCCGACCGGCCGTGCCGATCACGGCGGTCATCTCCGGTTCGACCACGATATCGCTGGCGATTTTGGGGAGGCGGATCGGCGCGCCCGGTCCGGTGATCGCGCTTTCATATTTGGAGAAGAAGATCGGCTGGTCCGGCAGCTTCGCCATGGCGGGGTTCAGATAGTTGACCCAACTGCAGATGATCCTGGAGGGGTTGGCGATGGGGGCGAGCAAGGTCGCCTCCTCCAGCGGGATGCGCGCCTCAGCGGGTGCGCCGGCGATCAACCCGCGACATTCGCCGAGGAAGCTCTCGCCCAGGTTCAATAGAGCGCGCGTGTCGCCCGGCTGGAATTTCTCCGCGAGGCCGGGTGCGGCCCTGTGCAGGTCGATGATGTCACCATCGACGACCACGCCGCTGCGGACGGCGCCTTCATGCTCAAATCGGCAAAGTTTCATCTGCCTCTCCTGTGGTTTTCTGATTTGGTTGTGCGGCTCAGGCCGCGTCGTCTGAGTAGCCGTAGAGCCGGGCGGCATTCCCGTAGAGCACTGCCTGCCGCTCGTCCGCGGTCAGGCCGGCAACGGCGGTGCGCAGCAGCGCGACCATCGCCAGATAATCGCCGCGCGTCTGGCCCACGTCGGAGCCCCAGACGACCCGCTCGGCGCCGAAATGGCCGACGACCTGCCTGACGAAATCGGCCGGATCCTCCGCACAACTCAGGTTGATCGTCGACATTTTCATGACCGCGTTCGGGCACTCGGCCAGCGCGAGCGCGGCATCGATGAGCGCCGGGCCGGTCGGGAGGCCCTGCTCCTTCAGCCACGCCTGTTCGATATGCGCCGGATGCGCGCCGCCGACATGGTCGATGACGAAGGAGGCATCGGGGAATTGTCGCGTCAGCCGAAGCACTTCGGGCAACACCGCATCGCGCTGAACATGAAGGACGTGGACGCAGACGGGAATGCCGAGATCGGCGGCGGCGGCGAAGGAGGCATGGGCCTCGGCGGAGGTCAGCCAGTCCAGCGCGGCGCTTGGAAAGCCCGGTGACACGTAACGAACGCCGGCGGCGCCCTGTGCCTTGGCCAGTTCGCGCAGCTGCGCCGGCGTGGCGGGATCGGCGGCGTTGAGCACGACGACGGCGCGCAGCGTCTCGGGCTGCGCCCGCGAGCAATCCAGGATGTAGCTATTGTCATAGCCATAGACATGGGCCCGCTGGACGGCACAGGCGGACACGACGCCCGCGCGCTTCATCAGGTCCAGAAAAAGCTCGGCGCTGTTCGGATTGTCGAACTCTCCGGGGGAGAGCGTTCCGCGCAGCGGTTGTGGCGGATATGCTTGCTGATCCGGCGTAACCAGATGGGCGTGCGTGTCGAATATGGGCGATGAATCTGTCATGCGGCAATTATTATCGGACAATCCTGCGAGTCAACAGGCTTGCAAAAAATTTCCATAATCTGATAATTGGAGAAGATTTTTTCGGAGGCCTGTTTGAGTACTGCGGACCGCGTCCTGGGCGTTTTGAAGCTGTTCACGATGGATCGCCCTCAGTGGACGATCGACGAGGCCGCGCAGGCGATGGGGCTGCCGGTGAGCACGATGTACCGCTATTTTCGCAGCCTCACCGGGGCCGGGCTGCTCGTGAATTTCGCGGCGGGCCGATATGTCGTGGGGCCTGCCGTGATCGAGATGGACCGGCAGGCGCGGGCCTGGGATCCGCTGATCGTTGCGGGCCGTCCGGTGATGGCCGGGCTTGCCGGTCATGTTCCGCCCACGGCGATCATCATGCTGTGCCGGATTTATCGCCTGCAGGTGATGTGCGTCGATCAGGTCGCGGACCCGGCCCGTGCCCTGCCGATCAGCTACGAGCGCGGGCGGCTGATGCCCCTCTACCGGGGCTCAGCGTCCAAGGTGATCCTGGCCCATCTGCGGCCGGCAACGCTGCGAAGCTGCTTTGCCGAGGACTGCGCGGCGATCGCGCAGGCGGGGCTGGGGGAGGATTGGGAAACGTTCAAGGCATCGCTGAGGGCCATCCGCAAGAGCGGGGTTGCGATCACCTGCGGCGATATCGATCCCGGCATCATGGGCATTTCGGCCCCGGTGATTTCGCCGGAAGGTGACATTGTCGGCAGCATCAGCATCGTTTCGACGGTCGATGAGGCCGATGAAGACCGGCGTGCGACCTATGTCGATCTGATCCGGGGCGCGGGCCGCGAGGTTACCGAAAGGCTGCGCGAGATCGCCTGGCCCGCAGTGGTCTGACGCTGAGAGCGCGACGGGAGGAGCGCCGCGCTCTCAGCATCTCGCCACCGGGCCGGCAATGTTCAGCGATCGAACAGGGCCCTGAGCTCGGCTGCGGAAATCCCCTTCGGTTCATCGGTTTTCGCGACGAAGAGCGGGGCGAACGAGCGGATGTAGCCAATCCCCATGAGTGCCAGGATGACCATGATCACCGTCGCGGTCATGAAGCTTTCCCAGCCCTTGTTCAGGAAAAAGTTGATGTAGGCGATCACGACCGCCGCAGGCACCGCCGTCACGATGGCCAGCGGCACGAAGCGGTGCATCAGCATCAGGAGGCCACTGAAGACCTCGCATGCCTTGATCAGATCGAACAATCCCGTGTCGATCATGACCCGGATCAGTTGCGACGTCAGGCTGTCCGAGCCCGGCGGCTGCGGAAAGAAATGGACCCAGTGGTTCAGGCCATGGATCACGAACCAGGCGCCGAAAAAGGTCTGGCCGGTCAGGACAAGGATGCGGAACCAGTCTCTTTTCGGCTGCACCATTGCTTGCGTTGCTGCGTTCATCTCAAGCTTCTTTCTTCAGTCCGGAACGCGTGCGTTCCGCTTGTGCGTCAGGATACGGACGGTCAGGCTCCGGCGCTCCAGATTTCGGCGATCTTGCCGCCGGCGATGCGATAGATGCTGGCGCTGACGCCCGGGCCCTGCGCGGCCTCGTCGATCACGACCACCATGTCGCCCTGGACGACGGTCTTGCCGATCTTCTCGCTGCCTTGTCGCGCGAGCCACTTGTCGAGGCCATCCCGGCCCGTCACGCCCGGTATGTGCGTGACCGCATCGGGCGCGACATATTCGGCCAGCGCCTGCGCGGGCTGACCCTGCTGATAGGCAAGGTCGTGGAAGCCCCGAACGATGTCGATCGGCGAGGCGGCGGCCCGCTGCTGCTCGCGGACCTTCTCGTAGCCGGCCTGTGCCGAACGTTCCTTGTTCAGCGTGATGGCGAAGACCAGCGAGCCGGCCGCTATTGCTGCCGCAATCTTCTGTAGTGCGTTCAACTTGCCTCTCCTGGCGTGATGGCGACAATTGTCATGTTGCGTGCGAACTCGGCGATCATGCCGCGTCCCACGGCTTGGGCTTCTTCCACGGCTGGGTCTTGAGATCCCAGCGGTTGATCGTGAGCCGCCGGAATTTCCATTTCCCGCCGATCTTGACGCATTCGTTCACGAAATAGCCAAGGCTGCGCACGCCCATGGTCAGTTCGCCCGGATATGCCATGGTGACGGGGTTGCCGCGGAAATGCGTGGCATAGGCATAGACGACGCAGGTCTGCCCATCGCCTTCGAAGCGGAACTGGCCAGCCTCGTGCAGCCAGAAGTCCTGCGCCTTGTCGCGCATGTCCAGCAGGTAGCGGAACCATTCACGCATGGCGGCCTCGCCGACATGATGCTTGCCATGGCCGACGACCATGCCGTCTGGCGAGAAGAGATCGATGAAGCCCTGCTCGTCGCTGCAGTCATAAGCCCAGAGATAATCGGTGAACAAATCCTGGATCGCCGCGCGATCCTCCAGCGAGAGGGGAGCGGGGCGGCGGTTGGCAACCTTCGCCGCCGCCGGCGCGGCCACTGCGGCGCCGAGCAGTCCGGCCGCGGCGATGGCGTTCCTCCGGCTCAGGCCCTTGAGCGTGTTCGTCATATTCAGTCCTTCTCCTTTTTCCCCAGGCCGGGGTTTTTCATTGCAAGCAAGAGGATCGCCGCGCTCGACAGGGCGAAGCCTGCGGCAATCACGGTTGCCAGGGCCCGTCCGCTGCCGTCTTCGAGCAGAGCGGCGATCGAGGCCGCCACGGTGCCGACGGCAAATGTCGTGGCGCCGTACAGCGCCGATATGGCGCCCGCCCGCAGCGGGTCGATCGAGAGTGCGCCGGCCATCACATTGGCCTGGACGACAGCCGTGGTGGCGACGCCCAGGAACAGCAGCGAGAGCAGGACAGGCAGCCCGCCCAGGCTCGTCGCTGCGAACAGGGCGAAGAGCCCGGCCAGCACCGCTGCGGTGAAGGCGGAGCGCCGCAGGACGACCGGCGGCTGCGTCTTCTTCAGCACCGTGCGGTTGAACTGGTTGGCGATAAGCAGGCCCACCGCATTCGCGCCGAAGGCAACCGAGAAGGCAAAGGACGAGAAGCCATAGCCGCTCATCAGCACGGTCGGCGAATTGGTGATGTAGGCGAACAGGCAGCAGCTGTTGCCCGATGCCGCCAGCATATAGCCAGCCACGCGGCGGTCGCGCAGCAGCGTCCAGTAGGCGCGCAGCGGATGCTCGGCCCGGGCCTGGATCGCCGCGGCGTCCGAGCGCGTCTCGGGCAGGGCCAGGAGCTGGCAGCACAGGATGATGACCGCCACCGCAGCCATGACGAGGAAGATCGCGCGCCAGTCGGCCACGAACAGCATCGCCGCGCCGAGCAGCGGCGCCGTGATCGGCGCTATGCCGCCAATGAGGGCAAGCAGCGAGAAGGTGCGGGCGGCTTCGCGCATGTCCAGCCGGTCCTTGACGATGGCGCGCCCGGCCACCGTCACCGCGCAGGCGCCGAAGGCCTGCACGACGCGCGCCGCGATCAGCAGCCGGAAGTCCTTGGCGAGCGCCGCCAGGATCGCGGCGGCGATGAAGAGGGTGAGGCCGACGGCAATGGTCGGCCGCCGCCCGTAGCGGTCCGAGACTGGCCCAGCGACGAGCTGGCCCGCAGCCACGCCGAAGAAGAAGACGGACACGCTGAGGCTGGCCCGGCTCACCGGAACGTCGAGTTCGGCCGCCAGCGCCGGCAGCGCCGGCAGATACATGTCGATGGCGATCGGCGTCAGCGCGGCGAAGCTGGCGAGCAGCGCCACATGCCGGGTGCTGAGCCGGTCGGCCAAAGGCAGCGGTCCGCTCATTGACCGCGCTTGTCGGTTGCCGGGCGCGACGGCGCCGCGCTTTGGCTGTCGCGCGCTGTTTGCCGCTCCAGATAGCCGGCGTCGGGCAGAAAGATGCGGAAGGTGCTCCACGGCAGAAGCCACTGGTTGACGACCGCGACCATCCAGCCGGTCGAGGTAACGCCCAGCACGAGTGCGAGCACGGCGAGCGCGATCATCGCGCGGCGTTTGGCGCGTGCGAGCCCGGTCATTTCGGGAACTCCGGCGTGGCGCGCCAGGCCAGCATCGGTCGATACCGGTCAAAATAGGCGAACATCAGGAACGCCTGCATGACGATGACCGCCCCGCCGAAATAGGTCGCGTCGAGCAGCTTGGCGATGAGCTGGCCCGTGGGCGCGGCGCCGGTGATCCATGCCATGATATCAGGCAGGATCAGCGCATCGACGATGAAGGTCGTGAGGATGACCGGCATTGAGACAACCAGCATCAGCGGCACGAACCGGTTGGTCAGCAGGGCGATCGCCAGCGCGACCTCGATGCCCTTGGCCGTGCCGAACATCCAGCCTGAGTCGATCATTGTGCGGACGATCTCCGCCTTCACCGGCAGGTCCGGCGGATCGAACCTGTTGGGGAATGGCAGGATCTTGACCCACCAGTTGATGCCGCTGAGCAGGCATTGCACGCCCAGCAGCCATCGCACCGCGACCGTCGAGAGCCGAAGGAAGCGCTCGCCTGAGGCAGTTGCGGCGGGGGACTGGCCTGTCATGCGTTGGACACGGCCGGAGACTGAACCCGCAGGCACGCGCCGGCTCCCGACAGGAGGAAGAGGGCGAACCCCAGCGAGACCATGCCCGTCATCATTCCGAAGAAGATCGTTGTTCCGAACATCAGCATCACCTGCGCGCCGATGAACGAACCGATGATCGCCCCGGTTCTTCCCGCCATGGTCGCGAAGCCGAGGGCGGTGCCGCGGACCGATGGGGGGAAGATCGCTGAGGCGTGCGCGAAGAGGGCGGTCATCGTTCCGTTGAACATGAAGCCCGCCACCGCGATGATCGCGAAGAAGCGGATATAGCCGGCCAGTCCGGCGATCTGGTCGGCCGAGGTGGGCAGCGCCAGCGTGACGGCGATGACCGCGCAGATGACGCCGACGAAGAAGGCTAGGCCGATGCGGCCGGTGCCGAACCATGTCATGAGCGCGCCCGTCAGCACGGTGCTGCAGGCTCCGACCAGGCTGAAGACCGAAAGCGCGCTGCCCGCAATGGCGATGGAGAAGCCGCCGCGCGTCAGGAGCGAAGGCAGCCAGCTCAACACGAGCGTGAGCGCCAGATAGGTGCAGAAGAATGCACCGACGATTGCCAGCATGGACATCTTCTGGGTGCCGGGCAGCGTTTTCAGGGTGCTTTTGGGCTGTGCGCCCCTGATCGGCCGGGCAGGCTCTTCGGGCAGGTTGAGCCGGATGCGCAGCCGCTCGGCGGCTTCGCGTTTCGCGGGAATGCGAGAGAGATAATAAGGCGATTCCGGCAGCGCGAAGAAGGCGATCAGCGCGACCGCGAAGGGAATGCAGCCGAACACGATATACATGCTCTGCCATCCATAAGCGGGCATCATGGTGGCCGAGAACAGCCCGGCCGTCGCTATGCCGAGAGGATTGGCCAGGATGCAGAGCGCGATGCCGAGCGGGCGCGCACGGAGCGGCATCGTCTCGGCAACCAGCGTGATGGCGGTCGGCAGGCAACTGCCCAGGCCCAGGCCGGCGATCAGGCGCACGATGGCGATCTGCTCGGGGGTCCGCGCGAGCAGCATTGCGAGGGTGAACAGGCCAAACCAGACGACGCCTCCCAGGATCGTGATGCGGCGTCCGATGCGGTCGGCTAGGAGGCCGCCGAAGGTGGCGCCGATCGCGGCGCCCAGATGCCCCATGGCCATTGCCGCGCTGAATGCGGAGATGGGCAGGTCCCAGTCGGCGGCTATGGAAGATACGGTGACGCTCAGGATCTGCATGTCGACGCCGTCGACAGTCAGGAGCAGGATGATGAGCGCCAGGATGACGACATGCGGCCTTGTAAGCCGCAGCGGCTCTCCGGCGGCTGTTTCACTCTGGTCGCGGCTTCCGGCGTGCATGCCCTCTCCCTGGGTGCCTGTCGCGCTTTTGTGCGCGATCTTGCTTACGAACACCGGTTGAATATCGTCATACAATCCGTCGTGTCAACTGTCAGATTTCGGTCGGAACAGGATGCGGTTATTGCATCTGTGGATTGCGGTGATCGCGCCGCGATTGCGATATTCATCCTCGCCGGCTGTTCAGAAAATATCTGAAAAATAATATTTTAGCCGCATATCCTACGAGTCTCGAACGAGATGGCGGTTGCTCCGTCCTGCACGTCGTTCCATGCCGTAGAATTGTGCGACAAAGTTATCATGTTCTGCTCTTTTGGCGCGCGAACTGTCCCTGCTGCGATCTCGCTTGCGGGAGACTCGGCCATCAGCCCGCCGTGACGCCCGATACCCGGCGCGAGACAAGGATGCAGCCCATTGCGCCTGCGGAGAACAGCGCAAGGCAGGCGGCATAAGGGAGAAGCGTTCCATCGAACATCTGCCCAGCCCATCCGGCCAGTATCGTGCCGAGCAACATCGATCCGCTTGCCTGAATCGAGCTGGCTGTTCCGGCAAAGCGGTTCATATGTTCCATCGCCAGCGCCTGGAAGGTCGTGTTGCAGATCGAGGTGAGCGCGCTGATGACGGCCTGAAACAGCACGAACAACAGCAAGCTGGAGCCGAGACTCGCGACGATGGCCAGTTGCGCGAGGCATATGGTGAGCAGCGCCAGGGTGGCGAAGCTGGCCATCCGGATGAGGCCGAAGCGGGTGACGAGGAATGCGTTGGCAAAGGAACCGACGGCGATGATCGCCGCGATGCCACCCAGCATCGGCGCGAGCAGATCCTCACGTCGCCAGACATGTTCGAAGATCTGCTGGATGGACAGCAGGAAGGTGAACTGACCGGCGAAGCGGAAGCCGAGCGCGATGGTGAAGCTGGCGGACTGGCGCTCGTGGCAGACCGATTTCACGCTGTTCAGGAGTGATGTCGGAGAGAGGGCCCGGCGCTCGTCGCGCTTCAGCGTCTCGGGCAATCGCAGATAGACCGTCGCGAGCGCGAAGCAGCCGACAAGGCCCAGTCCCACGAAAATCCAGCGCCACGAGCCGAGCGCGAGAATGAGCACGCCGATCGCCGGGCCGAGGATGGGCGCGACGATGAACGCGGTCGTCGCGAGGCTCATCACCCGCGCCATCTGCGGCCCGGCATAGAGATCGCGCACCATCGCGGTGATCAACACGCGGGTCATCCCGCCGGCGGCGCCCTGCAGCGCGCGCAGCAGCAGCATCGTCTCCAGGCTTTGCGCCGCTGCCGCCGACAGGCTGAGCAGGGCATAGGCGCCAAGAGCGGCGAGAAGCGGCCCTCTGCGCCCCAATGCGTCGGAGATCGGGCCGATCACGGCCTGGCTCGTGGCGAAGCCGAGCATGAACGCGCCGACGATGAACTGCCGGTCATTGCCGTCCGCCACGGCAAAGGCCTTGCCCATGGCCGGCAGCGCCGGCAGCACCACATCGATGGCGAGCGTCACCAATGTCATGACGCAGGCGATGATCAGAGGGAGCGTTCGGGCGGGGGCCTGTTGCGTGGGGCGGAGCACGGTCTGGTTATTGCGTGCCGGGGGTTTCATCTCCCCGCTCGGCCGGGAAGCGAAAGAGGCCGACGCAGAGGAGGGCGATGGCCATCGCGATGCCCGCGACCGCCAGCAGGGCGTGCTCAAGCCCGTTGAGTGCGGCGGAGAGGCCGAGAATGACAACGGGGCTGAGGAAGTTGCCCGTGAAGAAGGCGGTCTGCCAGGCGCCGGTGCCGCGGCCTCTCTCCTCGAAGGAGAGCATCCGCATGATCGACGTCAGCACCGCGGGCAGCGTCATGCCGCATCCGATGCTGGCCAGGACGACGCCGAGCCAGGTCATCCAGTAGCTTCCGTTGCCGACGAACAGGCCGAGGCCGAGCGCAATCAGGGCGAAGGCGAGGCCGAGGATCTGGTTCAGGGCCGCGTTGCTGATCAGCTTGAAGCAGAAGCCGCCGACCGTCACCGCTATGCCGCTGACGGCGCCGGTGATGCCGATGAGCAGCGGGGAGCTCATGTCGCGCGCCGTGAGCAGGAAGGGGGTCTGGATCGGTATGATGAAGAAGAGCAGCGCTGCCGGAAAGCCAATCGCATAGAAGGCGCTGACCTTCGACCAGGGAAAGGCGGCCCTGGCTCGCGTCGTCGCCTTCTGGACGGGCTCATGGAGGGCGATCAGAACGAGCGGGATGTAGACGACCGGCATGGCATAGACGAAGAACGGCGTCCGCCAGCCGAATTCGCCCAGAAAGCCGCTCACCACGCCGAAGGCGACGGAGGCGATGGAGGCGACCCCGGTTTGCACCACGATCCAGTGCTCGCGCCGCGCGCCGCGGAAATAATCGCCGATCAGGGCCGTAGAGGCCGTCATCACGCCTGCCTCGCCGAGGCCGACGCCAATGCGCGAAACGATGATGTGGTCCAGCGAGGAGAGGAAGATCGGGGCG
The DNA here is from genome assembly GCA_017304105.1 of Sphingomonadales bacterium. Lineage (GTDB taxonomy): Bacteria > Pseudomonadota > Alphaproteobacteria > Sphingomonadales > Sphingomonadaceae > Sphingobium. Next base: position 1,894 of record JAFKLU010000057.1, on the reverse strand, counting down.
ATGCCGCAGAGGAGATAGATGCAGAGGGCCGTGAGCAGCACCGGTTTCCGGCCGATGCGCTCGGCCAGCCGACCGACGAAAGGCGCCGTGATCGCAACGACGAGGGCGGGGACGACAAGCGCCATGATCGCCTTTGTCTGGGCATTGGGATCATCGGGGAAGGCGGCGGCCATGTGCGGCACGATCGGCGCGATCAGCAGCGCGGCGGCGACGGCAAGGGTGGAGAGCATCGCCAGCAATGCGCCCTGGAACGCGGTGCCGGGGCCGTCCTGCGCGCCGCTGTCGATCTTGGTCATGCCCTCTCCAATGGTTTGCCGCGCCGTATGGACGGCGCGGCATGTGTCATGTCGTTCAGTGGATCAGCGCACGCCGGCAAGCGCTTTTGCGACATCGTCGCCGGTCGGCAACGCGGGCTGCGCCCGTATGGCCGCCGTTGGCAGATAATAGCGCAGATAGGCAAGCAGCAGGAACAGGTGCGGCACCACCAGGAGCAGGCCGAACACGACCGAGTTCGCGCTGCGGATGAGCACGAAATCGACCCAGGCGATGACGACGGTCAGCGGCAGCATCAGCGCCAGGCCGAGCGGGACGAACCGGTTGAAGATCAGCATCAGCCCCGTGGCGATCTCGACGATCTTCACGAACTCGAACAGTCCGGAAACGACAAGTCCATGCATCAGGTCGAGCGCCGCCTGATCGTTCGGTTTCTGCACGGGCAGAAACGGGAACCAGAGATTGATGCCGTTGAAGACGAGGAAAGCGCCAAGGAACAGGCGTGCGATCAATGTTGAGACAGTCATGTCGACGTTCCTCGCCTAGCTGTACTGCAGGGCGCCGGCGAGGCGCGCGGGGATCTTCTTCCAATCCTCGCCTTCCTTGACGACCTGGTCGTAGGACTGCGCGCCTGTCATGTCGGCGATATCGAGGCCGGGGGGCGTGGCGCCTGCCTCGTGCTTCTTCACCGCGTCGAGCAGCACCTGCCGCAGCGTGACCACGGCGATATCGGCGGCGACCAGATTTTCCTGGCTGCGGTCCCATGGCTCGGTCAGCGAGACGGCCATGGCCACGTCCTCCACCTCGATGGCGGGCAGGCCGCTCCAGCTCGTTCCCATGATGCTGCGGTCCTGCTGCAGCTGGTCCGGCCAGGCAACGTTCACGTTGCAGGTCACTTCGTCGTAAACCGGGGGTACGAAGCCGAGGAAGCGCGCGGCCCATTCACGGTCGATCGGCTTGCTGTGGCTATAGGCGAGCTGGTAGGTCGCCGTGCGCTTGTCGTCCATCGGCACCTCGAAGATCGCGATGGCGAAATCGGCATGGCCGGGGATGATGCGGCCGTGCGGGAGCATGGCGGGAACCTGACGGGCGTGACGCGCGCCCGGTTGGCCCGGAATGGCGCGGAATGCCACATAGCGATAGCCGAACTCGGTGCGCTCGACCTCATAGGTCGGGGACAGGCTGTCCCAGGCGGACGCCGCGACTTCCTCGCCGCGATTCTTTGCGGCCCAGCTCGGGCGCGCATCGTTGGTGTGCAGCATGCCGACATGCGAGCTGTCGACCCCGCCTTCCCACAGCACCAGATAGGGCGCCGCCGCATTACCGCGGAAGACGGTCTTGTTGCTGTCGGGCACCTGATCGAAGTCGAAGGTGCGGAAGGGCGGCTCCTGCTCGGCGGGGCCGATATAGGTCCAGATCATGCCCGAGGATTCGCGCACCGGGAATGCGCGGGCCTTCTTGCGCTCGCGGAAGGCGCAATTGTCGTGGTTCGGGGTTTCGAGGATCTTGCCGTCGCGGGCGAATTTCCAGCCGTGATAGATGCAGCGGATGTCGCCTTCCTCCACGCGGCCCAGGCCCAGCGAGACGCCGCGATGCATGCAATGGTCGTCAAGCACGCCCA